>CANGGC010000001.1 GCA_947453125.1 Planctomycetaceae bacterium
CGCCGAGCTGGGGGCCGAGGCGGTCCGCAAACTCCTCCTCGGGCTCGACCTGGTCAGTCTCTCCAAGGAACTCCGCGAGGAGCTCCACACAACCGGCTCGAAACAGAAGAAGAAGGATCTCGTCAACCGCCTCAAGATCGTCGAGGCGATTCGTGACAGCGAAAACAAGCCCGAGTGGATGGTCCTTGACGTCATCCCGGTCATCCCCCCGGATCTCCGTCCGCTCGTGATGCTCGATTCCGGCAACTTCGCCACCAGCGACCTCAATGACCTCTACCGCCGGATCATCAACCGCAACAATCGTCTGAAGAAACTCGTCGACCTCAACGCCCCCGAGGTCATCATCCGCAATGAGAAGCGGATGCTGCAGCAGTCCGTCGACGCCCTGTTCGACAACAACCGCTGCAAGCGGCCGGTGCTCGCCTCGAGCAACCGCCCGCTCAAGAGCCTTACCGACATGATCAAGGGGAAGCAGGGCCGCTTCCGGGAAAACCTCCTCGGCAAACGTGTCGATTACTCGGCGCGGAGCGTGATCGTCGTCGGCCCGACGCTCCGGCTCCACCAGTGCGGCCTGCCGAAGAAGATCGCGCTGGAGCTCTATCAGCCGTTCATCATCCGGCGGCTCAAGGAGCTCGGCCACGCCGACACGATCAAGAGCGCCAAGAAGATGCTCGAGCGGAAGGACGCCGAGGTGTGGGACATCCTCGAGGAGGTGATCCGCAACCACCCGGTGCTCCTCAACCGTGCCCCGACGCTCCACCGCATGGGCATCCAGGCGTTTGAGCCGATCCTCGTCGAGGGGAACGCGATCAAGCTCCATCCGCTGGTCTGCAAGGGCTTCAATGCCGACTTCGACGGCGATCAGATGGCCGTCCACTTGCCGCTCTCGATCGAGGCCCAGGTCGAAGCCCACACGTTGATGCTGTCGACGAACAACATCTTCAGCCCCGCTAACGGTGCCCCGATCATCAGCCCTTCGCAGGACGTGGTGATGGGTTGCTACTACCTCACCATGCAACTCCCCGGCCGTAAGGGGGAGGGGATGGTGTTCAAGAATGTCGAGGAGGTGGAACTGGCCCACTCGCTCGGCAAGGTGGAGACGCACGCCAAGATCCGGGTCAAACTCCCGTCCAAGCGTCGCCTCAAGATGGAGGACATGTCGCAGTCGAAGCCCGGCGCGATCATCGAGACGACTGCTGGCCGCGTCCTCTTCAACTCCGTTCTTCCCGAAGGGATGCTCTTCTACAACATCCCGATGCGGTCGAGCGAGTTGGCCCGCGTGATCTCCGACTGCTACCAGGCCCTCGGACGACGTCGCACGATCGACCTTCTCGACGACATGAACCGCACCGGCTTCAAGTGGAGCACGAAAAGTGGTCTTTCGTTCGCCACCGACGATCTCATCACCCCGACAGACAAGTCGAAGATCATCGGTGACGCCGAGAAGGAGGTCTTCAAGATCCTCAAGCGTTACCAGAAGGGCGTGATCACCGACGGCGAGCGTTACAACTCGGTGCTCGATGCGTGGACGCACGCCCGCGAGGAGATCACCAAGGGAATGATGGCCGCCCTCGAGAAGGACACGGCCAGCGAATCCCGGCGTGACGGCTACGTCAACCCGATCTACCTCATGGCCCACTCCGGTGCCCGTGGTGGTGTGGAGCAGATCCGTCAGCTCGCGGGAATGCGTGGACTGATGGCCAAGCCGTCGGGGAAGATCATCGAGACGCCGATCAAGGCGAACTTCCGAGAGGGGCTGACCGTCCTCGAGTACTTCAGCTCGACGCACGGTGCCCGCAAGGGACTGGCCGACACCGCTCTGAAGACGGCCGACTCGGGCTACCTCACCCGCAAACTGGCCGACGTCGCCCAGAATGTCGTGGTCACGATGCACGACTGCGGCACGCCTCAGGGGGTGCAAAAGGGGGTTATCTACCGCGGTGAGAAGGTCGAGGTTCGGCTCGCCGACAGCCTCCGTGGACGCGTTAGCCGGGCAGATATCTCCAACCCCATCAGCGGTGAGGTGATCGCCCGTGAGGACGATTTGATCACGCCCAAGATCGCTCAGCAGATCGAGGAACTCGGGCTGGAGAAGGTGCTGGTCCGCAGCCCGCTGACCTGCGAGGCGCCGCTCGGCGTCTGCCGCCTCTGCTACGGCATGGATCTTTCGACTGGCTCGCTCGTCGAGGAGGGAATGGCCGTCGGCATCATTGCCGCCCAGAGCATCGGCGAGCCGGGTACGCAGTTGACGATGCGCACGTTCCACATCGGTGGCGTCGGTCAGCGTGCCCTCGAGGAGAACCAGAGCAAGACGAAGCGTGCCGGAACGGTGCGGTTTGCCCGGCTTCGCAGCGTGCCTGACGAGAACGGCCAGCAGGTCGTGCTCGCCCGCAACGGTGAGATCACCATCAGCGATGCCAAGGGGAACGATCTCGAGAAGATCGACGTTCCGGCCGGTGCCATTCTCAAGGTCAAGGAGGGGGACGAGGTCAAGCCGGGCACCGTGCTCGTCCAGTGGGATCCGCACTCGATCCCGATCCTCTCGGAAGTCTCCGGAAAGGTTCGCTACGAGGACGTCATCGAGGGCGAGACGGTTCGTATCGAGAAGGATCCCAGCGGCCACATCCGCCGGATGATCATGGAGCACAAGGGCGTTTACCAGCCGCAGATCGCGCTGCTCGATGATGACGGCAAGACCCTCGGCTTCTACTACCTCCCCGAGAAGGCCTACATCGAGGTCAATGAGGGAGAGATCGTCAAGGCGGGTCACATCCTTGCCAAGACGCCCCGCGAGGCGTCGGGGACCCAGGACATCACCGGCGGTCTGCCCCGTGTGACGGAGATCTTCGAGGCCCGCAAGCCGAAGGATCCCGCGATCATGGCCGAGATCAGCGGTCGCGTCGAGGTGAAGGGGGAGAAGCGGCGCGGCAAGCGGACCATCGTCGTCCGTAACGAATCGGGACGCGAGGAGGAGCATCTCGTCAGCCAGGGTAAGCACATGCGAGTGCACACCGGCGACGAGGTGAAGGAAGGGGAGGCGCTCGTTGACGGGCCGCTGGTCCCCCATGACATTCTCCGCATCTCGGGCGAGGATGCCGTGCAGCAGTATCTCGTTCGCGAGATCCAAAACGTCTATCGCAGCCAGCGTGTCGACATCGACGACAAGCACATCGAGATCATCGTGTCGCAGATGTTGCGGAAGGTGAAGATCGAGTTGGTCGGCGATACGACCCTGCTTCCGGGGAGCGTCATGGACAAGTTCGAGTTCCAGCAGGCCAACAAGCAGATTGCTGAAAGCCTGCGGATCACCGACAAGGGAGACAGTGAGTTCGCGGTCGGGTCGGTCGTGCCGAAGGAAATCCTCGCGCAGGCCAATGCCCAGATCGAGACCCTCGGCGGCACGCCGGCCAAGGGCACCAAGCCGAAGCCGGCCACGGCGAGCACCCAACTGCTCGGGATCACCAAGGCGAGCGTTCAGAGTTCGAGCTTCATCTCGGCGGCCAGCTTCCAGGAAACGACCAAGGTCCTCACCGAAGCCGCCTTGGCCGGCAAGGTCGACAACCTTGTCGGGCTCAAGGAGAACGTCATCCTCGGCCACCTCATCCCGGCCGGAACCGGCTTCAACACGTTCCAGAGTTCGGAGGTCCGGGTTCGCCCCGAGGCCCTTGATTCGATGCGGCACGACCGAGTCGAGAATCGGCTCGTCCAACAGTTCCCCCTCCTCGAGGATTCGGCTCCGGGGATCGACTCGCGGCTCGGTGGTGACTCCGACGTGGCCACCCTCCCCGAGACCGACCAGACACGCGAACAACTCTGATCCGCGGGAGTGGCCCGGTCGGACGGATGTCGTGCCGATCGGGCCAGAACACCAGTCGATCGTGGCCCGAAAAGGGCCGGCCGGGAATCGCCCTTCCGGTGGTGACGGTCGGACCGTCGGTGCCGTGGGGAAGTGACGGTGTGCGGTTGGATGCACCCCAGCGCCGAAGGACCATGGAACGGCCTTCTCTCCGGAGCCACTCCATGCGTCCCTCCAAAGCCCCCCGCCGCAACCGGCTTGTCGGCGATCCATCGACGGGATCGAGAGCGCTTCTTGTCGGCCTGATGCTCGTCATGGCTGGAAATGGCGACTTCCCTGTCGTTCATGGACAGGTTGTCCCCTACAACCCCTACGCCGACAGCCAAGACCCCACGCCGCCGGTACTCCCCGACGGAACAATCCACTGGGGGACGTTCTTCAAGTCGGCGGCGATTCAAAAAGCCTACGAGCGACTCTGGAACCTCGGTGCCTGCCGCAACACGAACAAGGCGATCACGATCCCCGTCGAGAACAACAAACTGTCGATCGACAGCCTCCCGGAGGACGAGTTCCGTGGGGTGGTGCAGGCGGTCACCGGAACCAACGCCGGGGGCGCCGTGGCCTTTCTCCAGACGCCCAAGGACGGATCCGGGGGGGTGGAAAGGGTCGCCCTCCTCCATCCGGCAGGTGTGTCACGGGTCGATGTCTCGGGGACTGCCGGAGTGTCTCTGCTCGTCCCCGGCATGGTCGTCCGCTTCCAGGCAAACGTCGACAGCAAGGGGAGGGGAACGGCCCCGATCCATGTCCTCCATGTGGCCACTCCCTCGGCAGAGGCCAAACCGACCGCTGTCACGCCCGGGCTCGACGAGATGGTGATCGGGAAAGTCGTCCAAATGAAGCGGGGAAACCTCTCCGTCCGAGTCGATGCGGGGAAGATCCGCCGCCTGACGCTGCCCCTGGCCGACGACGCCGTCGTCGAGGTGGCGACGTCCCAGATCGGCCTGATCAGGCCCGGCGACGTCATCGAAATCAAAGGAAGGCTTTGGACGGGTGAAGGGGCGCTCGGTGACGGCACCGTTTTCGCGGACCAACTCACCGTCACCAAGAAGGCCTCCGCGGCAGGAGGTTCCCCTGGGGAACATGCCGACGCCGCCGACCTCGGGGCACGCTGACCGGAAGGCGGCCGGACCAGGAGCGCTTCCCGAGGACGGGCTGGTGTGACAGACTTCATAGGACTGGCCGTGCGGGCGCCACCCGAGGCACTTCCCCCCGTCGATTCCCCGGAGTTCCGTCCGATGGCGGTACGTCATCCCGCCCAGCGTGGCATCCCCTCGCCGATCATCCTCGGCCTGGGAGCAGCGACGGCTCTCGCCTGTGTCGTGCTCCTCGCCACCCGGGACAACGATCAGGGCGGTCGATTGTCCGCGAGGGGATTCGAGGCGACGCGGCCCGCCACCGCGTCCCCACCGACCACATTCCCCGAGGGGATGGTGTGGATTCCGGGCGGGGAGTTCTCAATGGGATGTGACGACCCACGCGGCAAACCGTTCGGCGGCAAAGACCCGATGCCGGATGCCAGGCCGGTGCACCGCGTCCATATCGACGGTTACTGGATCGATTCCACGGAGGTGACCAACGACCAGTTCGCGGCGTTTGTGGCCGCCACCGGCTACGTGACGGTGGCCGAGACGCCCCCCCGCGCTGAGGACTTTCCCGGCGCACCTCCTGAAAACCTCGTGGCCGGCTCGATCGTCTTCTCCCCTCCCGACGGGCCCGTATCGTTCGACAATCATTACCAATGGTGGGCGTACATCCCCGGCGCCAACTGGCGCCATCCCACCGGCCCCGACAGTTCCATCGAAGGTCTCGGCACTCACCCGGTGGTGCAGATCGCCCACGACGACGCGGTGGCCTACGCGGTGTGGGCTGGCAAGCGACTGCCGACCGAGGCCGAATGGGAGTTCGCCGCCCGCGGTGGATTGACCGGCGCGATGTATCCCTGGGGAGACGAGTTTCAACCGGAAGGCAGGGAGATGGCCAACACTTGGCAGGGGCCGTTTCCGAACCCCAATACTGCCGAGGATGGCTTCGTGTTCGCGGCTCCCGTCGCGACGTTCCCTGCCAACGGCTACGGTCTCTACGACATGTCGGGCAACGTCTGGGAGTGGTGTGCCGACTGGTACCGCCCCGACACCTACGCCCGCGATGCCCGCAGACCGGGCCAGCCCCTGCGAAACCCACAGGGGCCGGACACGAGCCATGACCCGCAGGAACCGGGGCAAGCGAAACGGGTGCTCCGCGGCGGTTCTTTTCTCTGCACCGAACAGTACTGCTCCCGGTACATCGTCGGCACCCGGGGAAAGGGTGAGGTGTCGAGCGGCGCCAACCACATCGGCTTCCGTTGTGTGCGTTCGCCGGATTGATCAGGTCGATCGCGGCCCAAGCAGGTTGCGGAACTCGCTCCAGCCGAGGGTGTTGACGACGTCAACGCTGGTCAACCCGGCGCGGCGCGCCTGGAGCACACCGCACCGCATCACGCCGAGCCCCCGGACCGAATGGGCATCGGTGGAGATCACCATCCGTACCCCGGCCCGCCGCGCCGCAGCCGCGTGGTGGTCGTCGAGATCGAGCCGGCTCGGATGGGCGTTGATCTCCAGGAACGTTCCCGAAAGCGAGGCAGCTGCGATCACCGCCTCCATGTCGACGTCGTACGCGGGCCGACGGTTGATGAGCCGGCCGGTGGGGTGCCCAATGACCCTCACGGCCGGGTGACGAATCGCCTCGAGAATCCGCTCCGTGATCCTCTCCCGGGGCTGGGATTGCCCGTAGTGGAGACTGGCCACGACCCAGTCCGCCCGCGCGAGGACGTGATCAGGGAGATCGAGCCCGCCACGCTCGAGCATGTCGACCTCGATCCCCTTGAGGACCACGATCGGCGCCTGCCCTTCGGCGGCGAGTGTCTCATTGAGCCGGTCGATGCGATCCCATTGCCGCAGGAGCCGCGTCTCGTCCAAGCCGCGAGCCATCGAGACCCGCTGGCTATGATCCGTGATAGCGATGTACTCAAGGCCACGCTCCCGGGCGCCCCGCACCATGTCGGCGAGCGTGTCCTCGCCGTCGGTGTCGGTGGTGTGCATGTGGAGATCACCGCGGATATCGCGATCCTCGACGAGGCGCGGAAGCCTCACCTCCGCGGCAAGCGCCAGTTCGTCACGGCCCTCGCGGAGTTCTGGGGGGATCCAGGCGAGCCCGAGGGCATGGTAAACCTCGGCCTCGGTCTCGGCTGTCGGCGGTTGTGCTGGAGCCGAGGGACCGACCGGCTGGAAGCCGTACTCGTTGAGCGACCACCCGTGTTCGCGGGCCCTCGAGCGGACGCGGATGTTGTGTTCCTTGGAGCCGGTGAAGTACAGCCAGGCGGCCCCGAAGGCTGCGGAGACGACAACCCGGAGATCGATCTGCATGCCACGCGGCCCGCGGATGCTCGACTTCGTTCCCCCGGAGGCGATCACGTCCGTCGTGTGATCCCAGTGGCGGAAGTGTTCCATGACCGTAGCCGCATCGGTCGCCACCGCGACGAGGTCGATGTCGCCGACCGTCTCGCACCCCCGGCGCCAACTCCCGGCGGCCTCGATCCGCTCCACCGCCGGGCATCCCCGCATCCAGGCGAGGACGTCAGCCACGACCTGATCGGCATCGTCCCAGAGTTGCCGCTGCACGGCAGCACCACGGACGAAGGCGAGGTTCTTGAGGATCGAGGCCTCCGTCTTCTCGCCGAAGCCCTTCACGCCCCGCACGCGTTCCCCGCGGCAGGCCTCCTCGAGTGAGTTGAGCGAATCGATGCCTAGCGCATCGACGAGTTGCCGGACCTTCTTTGGACCGAGGCCCGGGATCCGCAGCAAATCGAATACGTCTGCCGGGACCCTCCCCGACAACTCCTCCAGGAGCGGGAGCCGACCGGTGTCGAGGATCGTCCCGATCTTGGCGGCAAGATCCCGACCGATGCCCTCGAGATCGGTGAGGGATCTCGCGCCATCGGCCCTGATCGCATCGAGCGACTCGATCTGGCCGGCGATGGTTCGCGCGGCAGCACGGTACGCGCGGACCCTGAACGCGTTCTCCCCTTCGTATTCGAGGAGATCGGCGAGACGATCGAAGAGGGCGGCGACGTCGGCGTTTGTCACGGACGATCCCGGGGGCGGCTCACTGCTGCGAACGCGAGGGGAGGGCCGCCGTGGGATAGGCCGCCGCACGGGGGGCAACCGGCTGCCACGAGGTGGTGTGGGCCGTCGGAGCCAGCAGCCGGGGGAAGGCCCCGGTGGTCGTCCCCGGCCCAGGGCCCGGAACCGTGGGCATGCTGGGAGCCATAGCACGGGGAGCCGGGCTAGCCGGTGCGGCAGGAATCGGCACCAATCGTTGGGCACCGGCCTGCGGGGCTTCGCCGGTGAGCGGAGTGGCGGCAGGGGCTTGGCCGGCGGCCGGCGCGTTCCCTGTCGCCGCCGGTGCCGTGGCACCGCTCCCGGCCGCGGCCGGAGCTGCGGTCGCTGCCGCCGCCGGGACCGCCCCGGCCTGACCGGCAGCCGGAGACTTCGGCAATTCCGGGATCGGCCGCAGCGACGGGGCGGGCGTCAGCGACGGAGGAGCGGTGGGCTGGAGCGTCGGCACCTGCTGAAGCGTCGGTGCAAAGGAGCCACCCTGGGGAACGATCTGCGGTTGGTAGGTGGGCTGGGCGACAGCCCCTCCCTGCTGGAGCGCCGGAGCCGAGATGCTCGTCTGCCCAGGCACGATCTGCTGCGGGATGTCGGCACCGGCTGCCCCCCAGGCCTGCGGAGCGGTCTGCACCGGCGCGGCGAACGGGCTGGTCGCCGCGCCAGCCGGTCCGGGAGCGACGTTGGTCCCCGGGACCCACGCCGAAGGGGAGGCAGCGGCTGGTGCCATCACGGGAGCCCCGACGGCCGGTTGTGTGTAAGCGGGTTGCGCATAGGCGGGCTGGGCGTACGCCGGCTGGGCATAGCCCTGCTGGGGCTGCATCTGCACATACTTTGTCGAGTAGACCGCCCGGTATTGGGTGACCGGCACGTTGACGGGCTGCTGGACGTAGTTCGTCACCTGCTCCATGCAATCGCGCGGGCAACCGGTGCAGGGATCGATCTCGCACGAAGGCTTGTAACTCGTCACCGGCACCGAGCGGTACTCAGTCCGGTACGTCGTCTCGGGAACGTAGCTCACCTGCTGGACGGGAACGGTGACTGGGGGCGGCGGCGCGACAGGTACCGGCGCCATCACCGGCGCCATGGCCGGTGCCGCCACCGGGGCCACGACCGGCGCGATAGCGTAGGCCTGCGGAGCCTTGTTGAAGCACGAGTGGAAGCCGGCGAACAGATCATTGAGACAGCACTGCGCCATGCCGACGCGCGGTCCTGCCACCATGAGAACTCCCGCCAGATTCAGCGTTACGACCATTCGCCGCACGTTCATGACTCGCTCCTCGGAATCGACCCGACCACCACTTCCGGTCAACCGCACGCCGCAGAGCGCGGCCTTCACGGTCGCCATCTCCTCCGCGATCCTGTCTAGCGTAGGTTGCCGGCGGGGGGGGTTGGGGAAAGTATTTCGTCATCGGAATCATGAATTCCCGTGGCGGGCCCGGCAGGACCGTCACGACTCGCACAGTCGGAACTTCCTGCGACGGCGGGAAGGTTTCGGCGTCGCGATGATCGCCGCCTTCGCCCGCCATGACGGCGAAAACGCGTCAACGTGGCGCTACCGCACGGGATCGCTCGAAGCGGTCGTAGAGCAGATCGAACGCCTTGCGCAGATCTTCCCCGGCTTCGACGATCGCCGCGTCCAGATCGCCCGGAAGGATCGTCGTTCCGAACCACTCCCCATGGCCGGGGAGTTGGCCAACCAGCGACTCGAGCAGCGCCCTGCTTCCACGACAGGAAACGAGCGTGGGCAAGTCCGTCGGACCGTGGGAGGTCACCATCAATCCGATTCCGAGCCCCCTGGCCATGCACCGCACCATGGACCGACCCGCAGTTCCGAGGAGTTCCCAGCTATCGATGCAGGCCAGACCGCCCCGGGGCGTTTGCCGCATCGATCGGAGGACGCCGAGTACGTCACCCCGACTCCGCATCCTGATCCTCACCACGGGCCGTGATTCCGCAGCGACGACTTCCGACAGATGGAACAGCAGGGTCGACTTCCCTGTTCCGTGTGGACCTTCGATCGCGCCCGACCCGCCGATGGCTCCGAGTCGCTCGACGAGCGCCGGCAGATCGAGGACTCTCCCACGACTGTCACGCGGTACGAGACGGGCCGACGAAACGTAACGCGTCGCGAACGGATTTCGACGATGGTGGAAGTGTTCGAAAAGCATGAAGTGGGGTCGAGTCGATGACTCACGGCAGGATCGACGGGGGGACGCGACCGACATTGAACACATGCTCCGAGACATGGTCGCGTCCCGACTCGAAAAACACCCGCAGGCGGATGCACCAGCGGATCTTCACGATCACCCCCTCGTAGGAGAGCGGGCTCGTTGGAAGTTGGATCGCGAACGTACCTTCCGGCACGACACGGTCGATGGTCTCGGCCGTGGCAAATCGCTCGAAGGAATGCACCCCGAGATCCTCTTCACCCTTCCCTTCCGTGTACCACAGGGCCGACCGCTCCAACGCCCGGGGCCGCTCGCCGTTGAGACCATCGATGCAATACTCGACCGTGACCCACTCCCCCGGGTCGTAGCCCCGGCCCGGATGACCGAAACGGAGTTCGATCCGGGGAAACGGCTGGGCCGTACTGGCGGGAATGTGGTCGTCGCCGTGCTGAGCGTCCGCGGCATTCATTCCAGCGACTCCACGGTTTCGGTGGATGCCGTCGGGACCGCCGCCTTCACCGGCAGCACGACCACGGGAAACACGCGGGTGAACTCGGGCCAGCGGTCGGGCAGTGCCCGAACAACGATCCGCCACTGCACGGCATTGTTCTCACTCGAGAAGGAGTGCATGGCATCGGCCGGAATCGTCACGGCCACACGTGCCTCGAAACTCCCCCCCGGCACCGGCTGCACTCGTTGCCAGCGCGACACGGGAACCCTCCGCACGACGAGTCGCTGGGTTCTGGTGTCGGTGCCCTGCCGGAAGGTCGCCGTCTCCTCCAATTCGAGCCCGAGATCGATCGACCTGAAAAGATGCGCACCTCCCTGCCCGAGCCGGACGTCATACGACACGCCCGGGACGAGCGGGTGGTCGGAGATCTCGACATGCGTTGGCCCCACGGACGTGGAGAGGATGGCGGCCCTGACGAACAACACCACCCCGCCGACGCCGACCGCGACGAACGGCACGAGCAAGCCGATCAGCAACCAATCGGTCGTCCCGCGGATGAGATCGGCCCCCACCCCGACGGCAAGCACCACGACCACGGCGTTCCACAGCAGCGCGAACAACCCGAACCCGACCAACGTCCAATTCTCGGGGCTCTCGAGGGGAAGCCGATACCTGAGCACGATGCCGGGTGAGTTCTCGAGGTTGTCGCACGAGGGCACTCCCGGATGCCCAGGCACCACCGGGGAGGCGCCGGCAAGGCCGTCGAGGATCACCGTTTTCGACGCTGCCGCCCGATGCTCTTGCGACTTTCCCCATGTTCGCACCACCCGAACGAGCCCGGAGCCACCGAAGGCCAACAGCGCCAGCGGAATGAGGAGCGTCAGCAGCCACATCCACCATTCGTAGCCACGCTGGAGCACGACCGAGTCTGGATCAGCCGGCGCATAGGACACGGCTCCGGTCACCAAGAGAAGTCCGAACACGATCCCAGCACCGACCAGCAGTGCGTAGAAGAGCCCCTCGGCAAACGACCCCCAGGCATGGGAGTCGGTTCGCCGGTGGCCCCGCTTCTTGGTGAAGAACCGCGGAAATCTCATGGCCGGTCAACCCGCACGTGCGCCGGCCGGCGGTTCGCTCCGTCCCGCCGGATACCCCGGCCCGTTCGTCCGGAGTTCAGTTGGGATCTTCGCTGGCCGACCCGGACAGTCCGCCCGTTCCCTGCAACGTCGCCTGAGGGGAGGATGACTGCGCCGAGCGGTAGAAGCCGATCTTCTCGAGGGCCCGATAAACCTCCTCGAGCGTCTTCTCCCCGAAATTGGAGATACCGAGGAGATCGGCTCGCTTGCACTTGAGGAGATCGTGGACGGTGAAGATGCCCTTCTCTTCGAGGCAGTTCGTCGTCCGCACCGAGAGACCGATCTCGGCAGTGCTCATGTCGAGCTTCTCCGCCATTTCGTCCGATTGCGTCAGATTTCTGTACGGAACGCGTGGCATGGGTTCCCTCCCGTGCGGCGGACCGGCTTCCCGGTCCATGGGCGTCGTGTCCCGGGAATGTCCCGGGAATCGGAACCGTCTGTGACGAGGTACCATCGGGCATCCCTGCTCCGCCCTGGTGGGGCGACTCTTCATCGATCGTACAGCCCGCTTGGCGGAGGACGGGGTTTTCCCCGGCCCGCCACTGCGATGAACCCGATCAATGATCCGATGGCACCGTCTTCCGACGGGGAAGAAATATACTCCGGATCACGGGATTCCGACTACCTCCCGGTCGGCATCCACCTCTCTTCCCCCAAACCACGCATCCCACCGGGATTCACCGCTGCGGCGGGATCGACCAGGAACGCATGCAACTCGACACTCTCAATGAGTCGCAGCGTCTGGCGGCCACGCACATGGAAGGCCCGCTTCTGGTCCTCGCTGGGCCCGGTAGTGGCAAGACCCGTGTCGTCACCCACCGGATCGCCCACCTCATCTCACAGGGCGTTCCGGCCAGGAACATCGTCGCACTCTCCTTCACCAACAAGGCTGCCGACGAGATGCGCCGCCGCGTGACGGCACTCGTGGGGCCCCAAGCGGTGGAAATGGGAACGTTTCACCGGTTCGCGGCCCGGCTGCTCCGGACCCACGCAAGGATGGTCGGACTGACGAGCGATTACTCGATCCTCGACACCGATGACTCCGGATCGGTGATGAAGCGGGCGGCGAAGCGCCTCGGGCTGAACCTCACGCACACCCCAGTCGACCGTCTCGCGGGAATCATCAGCCGTGCCAAGAATGACCTCCGGACACCGGAGACCTTCGAGCCCGGTTGGGGACGGCCGGCCGACGAGGTCGCCGTGCGATTGTGGCCCGTCTATCAACAGATGATGCTCGAGTGCAACGCCGTCGACTTCGACGACCTCCTCGTCCATGTGGCACGGTTGATCATCGACAACCCGGAACTCCGCAGCCAACTCGACGCCCGCCACCGCTGGATTCTCGTCGACGAATACCAGGACACCAACGCCGCCCAATATGCGATCCTCCGCGGCCTGTCGATTGACCACCCGAATCTCTCGGTGACGGGCGATCCCGACCAGGCGATCTATGGGTGGCGAGGGGCGAGCATCCGCAACATCCTGGAGTTCGAGCGTGATTACCCCTCAGCAAGCGTTGTGAAACTCGAGCACAACTACCGCAGCACGGCCAACATCCTCGCGACGGCCGACCGCCTCATCGCGCACAACACCCGGCGGAAGCCGAAACGCCTCCTCACCGATGCGCCTGACGGATCCCCGGTCCGCATCGTGCTCGATGCGTCAGGACACGAAGAGGCTGAACGGATCGCCGACGAGATCGCCATATCGATCACGACGTCGGCACGCTCCCCTCGCGATTTCGCGATCCTCTTCCGGACCAACGCGCTCTCCCGTTCCCTCGAGTTCGCGCTTCGTTCCCGGGGCGTCCCCTATCAGCTTCTCCGCGGTGTGGAGTTCTTCAAACGACGGGAAATCCGCGACGTCGTCGCCTGGCTGCGGCTCCTGCGGAATCCGCGAGACGACGAGGCGCTCCTCCGGGTCGTCAACGTCCCAGCACGCGGCATCGGTCGGCAGTCGCTCGACCTCCTCTCGGCGTGGGCCGCCGACCACGCCATGCCACTGCTCACCGCCTGTGGACGGGCGAAGTCGGTCCCCGGTCTGTCAGCACGGGCAGCGACGTCGATCGGTCGATTTGCCGCTCTCCAGGCCTCGCTCGCCAGGGTCGCAGCGACCGAACCGTCGGTGGCGGCACTCCTCGAAGCGGTGCTCGAGCAGACTGGCTACCGCGCCATGCTGGCCGACGACGAGGACGAAGAGGGGGACGACCGTCTTGCCAACGTCGAGGAATTGATCACGGCGGCCAGGCAGGCCGATGCCGCGTACGCATCCGACCCGCAGGGACGCGAAGAGGACGAATCGCCGCTCGGCTCCTTCCTCGACACGACGGCCCTGGTGGCAGACACCGACGTCTGGGACCCTGCCGCCGACCGGGTGTCGCTGATGACGTTCCATGCCGCCAAAGGGCTCGAGTTCCCGGTCGTCTTTCTCGTGGCGATGGAGGACGGCATTCTTCCCCACCAACGGAGCCTCGATCACCCCGATCAACTCGAGGAGGAACGGCGACTGGTGTTCGTGGGAATCACCCGCGGCATGGAACAGGTTCACGCCAGTTGTGCCCGGATGCGTGACTACCGGGGAACCCGACGGATCGGCTGCCCAAGCCTGTTTCTCGCCGAGATCTCGGGCGCCGGGACGGAGGTGACCGGCACCGAGGCGCCGGCAGGGAACGCACTTGGCGGAAGACGACCGGGCGCAGATGACGAGTCCCAACTGCCCCCCGACTCCTGGGACGAAGATCAGGGGTGGGCAGCGCCGACGGCCGACAGACGCCCACCTGCGGCCAGGGATGACGGCCTCGTCATGGACCTTGATGACGAGGCCTCACCACCGATACGTTCCAAGACGGCCTCGCGACCCGCCCGCCCAGCACCAGCGCTCGAGACAGCCGCCGATCTCGCCCGGAGAACGACCGGGCGGCAGCCCCCCACCCCCGTGATCCAAGGGCAGCGCGTGCGGCATGCCGAATACGGCGAGGGAACTGTCGCCGGTGTGAGCGGCACCGGGGTGCGGTCGGTCGCGACGGTAATCTTCGATGGGCCCGCCGGCACTCGACGCTTCATCCTCTCGCATGGCGCCCTCGAACCCCTCGCGGACTGATCGTCCCGGGCCGCCGCTCATCCGCTCCGCTCGCGCCACCACTGAATTGTCTCCGCGAGCCCCTGATCAAAATCGCGGGTCGGGTGCCAATCGAGCAGCCTCTTGGCGCGGGAGATGTCGAGGCCGCGACGGGGTTGACCATCGGGCTTCGATCGATCCCAGACAATCCGCCCCCGATAGCCGCAGCCATTCACCACCTTCGCCACGAGGTCACGGATCGCGATCTCCTCCCCGCCACCGAGATTGATCGGAACCGGATCCTCGATCCGCTCAGCCGCCCTCACCACCGCCTCCGCGGCGTCCTCGACATGGAGGAACTCCCGAGTGGCCATCCCGGATCCCCAGCAGACCATCTCCGGCATGCCGGCCCGGCGTGCCTCCTCACACCTCCGGATCAACGCCGGAATGACATGGCTCGTGGCTGGATCGAAATCGTCGCCGGGCCCGTAGAGATTCACTGGCACCACCACCGCCGAGCGGAGGCCGTACTGCCGCCGGTAGGCGTCGAGCATCACGAACAGTGCCTTTTTGGCGATCCCGTAGGGGGCGTTGGTGACCTCTGGGTAGCCGTTCCAGAGGTCGTCCTCCCGGAACGGCACAGCGCAGTCACGCGGATACGCGCAGACCGTGCCAGTGTGGACGAACTTCTCCACGCCGGCCCGTCGGGCGTGCTCGACGAGGTGCAGGCCCATCGCCATGTTGGCGTAGAAGAAACGCCCCGGAGACGCCCGATTCGCGCCGATGCCGCCGACCTCTGCGGCCAGGTGAATCACGACGTCGGGCCGAGCTGTATGGTAGAGGCGTGCGACGGCCGATTCGTCGGTGAGGTCGCAGGAGTCGCGCCGCGGCACGATCACCTGATCATCGGAAACACCACGGGCGCGGAGCACCCGACAGACTGCCGTCCCCAGGAATCCGGCACCACCGGTGAGAACGATCCGCTTCCTCGAAAGGTCCATGCCTAAGCCTTTGGGCCCCTCGACCACCGCTTCCCACGCTCTACCTACCGCCGGGAAGACGCCTGCCCCGGTAGCTCCGGGATCACGATGCCCCGCTCGGGGCGGGGCCTGAGGATCGGGTTCCCCCGTCACCGGCAGTCGCTTGGGCGGGCGCCTCGTCAACGAAGATCACTCGATCGAACTCGGGGATCAGATCGGCGAGGAACTGGAGTCCGGTCCGACTCCCCTCTCCACGCGGCATGGCGGTCTCGTCGATGATCGCGTAGATCTTGAACACCGACGGGTTGTTGGCAAGTTCGATGCGGGCGATCTGGGGCGCGATCCACTTGCCGGTCACAGCGTAAGTCCAAAAAATCCGCAGGCTTTCCCCAGGCTTTTTGAAGGAGCCTGAGAAGGCCTCGGCCGTGGCGCCATCCTCGAGCGGGATCGTCTCCCGGTGTTCCTGTTCGGCGATCTCGAAGCCGGCGCTCGGATAACAGCGGTCCGGGGTGTGCCCGGAAGCATCGCTCGGGGTGGCGCAGACCACGAACACACCGACCCTAGCGCCGCTGTCGACGTTTTGATATTCCCGCGAGATGTGCCCCACCGCCCCTGCGACTTTGAGCTGGGCAGGGTCGGCCTCAGTCTCGCCCACCATCCTCCACGGACCGAATTCCTTTGGGAAAGACGCCTCCAGCCGCGTGGCATTCCGCTGGAGTTCCTCACTGACGTTTTTCCCGGTCCAACGCCCCGTCAGCACCCCCTGGGCAGCCGTCACCCCAACCACGGCCACCAAGCCGAGGATCACCGGCAACCATGTGGAGACAGTGGAGACAGTGGAGGATGTGGAGACTAAGGTCGATTTCATCTGTTCTGCAATCCTGCTTGGTCAACCGATCGGCGGACGATCACGCCGGAAACCGCTTCGCATTTCCAGTCCCTGAATCACTCACCCCGCTGAGCACGCAACCAGCGACACGGACACCGGCCGATCGGAGCCGATCAACCGCCGCCAGCGTCGCGGGGACACTGCTGAGGTCACGCATGGTGGCGATGATGGCGATGTCGCTTTGCCGCCCCATGATGAGTGTGTCGGCGTAGGCCAGCACGGGACCGGCATCGATGACGACATGATCGAAGGAATCGCGGAATCCCTGGATGATCCGGGGAAAATCCTGTCGGGAGAGCGCGGTGATCGCGTCATAGTCGACAGCGCCCGACGTGACCGCAAACAACCCGTCGATCGCCGTCGGCTGGACAACTTCGTTGTTGGTGGTCTCGCCGCGGAGCAGCTCCGCCATCCCGGGAGTCGAAGCGTCGAGTTGGAGCGCCGTATGGACAGACGGATTCCGCAGACTCCCCTCGACCAGGAGTGTGCGGTGATCGGATCTGGCGATGCTGGCGGCCAGATTGGCTGCCAAGGACGACTTGCCCTCCCGGTCCCCGGCACTGGTCACGAGAATGACCCTCGCCGATTCGCGGTTTCCCTGGAGGATGAGGGTGCGGATGCTGTCGACGCTCTCTGCCAGACGGTACTCGTTGGCACGGCCACGCCTCGACTTGCCGACCCAGGGGATCGTTCCGATCACCCTGACGCCGATCCTTGACGGGATCTCCTCGGCATCTCCGAGCCTGTTCCGCAGGTACTCGAGGGCCACGACTACCCCACCACCGAACGTCAAACCGGCAAGTCCTGCGATCGCAGCGAGCATCAATCGCTTCAGGGTGTCGTTGCCGCCGGGCACCACGGCTTCCTCGAGGAGCGTGACCCGCGGGGGGGCAGTGAGATCGAGCGACGTCGCTTCGAGTTGGAGGCCGATCTGGTCGGTGACGCGGGCGAGTTGGTCGATTTCCCCCTTACGATTCTCGAGATCGGCATTGGCATTGCCGAGATCGACGACTTGTTTCGAGATGTCTTCGTAGGAGGTTCGCGCCTTCGCGATCGCCTTGACAAGCGTTTGCCGACGGAGGGCAAGTTCACGGGGACTGACGACCCCACCGGTCGCTGCCCCCCCCGACCCGATCACGCCGAGGATCTGGGGACGGAGTTTCGTCTTCGTCGCCTCG
This sequence comes from Planctomycetaceae bacterium, assembly GCA_947453125.1. Classification (GTDB taxonomy): domain Bacteria; phylum Planctomycetota; class Planctomycetia; order Pirellulales; family UBA1268; genus QWOP01. Next base: position 17,864 of record CANGGC010000001.1, read on the forward strand.
ATCTGGCGGAGCATCTGCTGCCGCCGGCCGACCATCCGCCGCACCGCCGGCTCGTTCATCCCGCGGGCGCTCCGTTCGGCTTGGCCGAGAATCGCGTCGGTCACGGCGGCGATCTGGGATTCGAGCGCGCGGATCTCCGGTTCGCGGGAGAGCGCCGCTTCGATCATGTCATCCGACGCGAGCGCCTCGTCCGTGCCCTCACCCGCCCCGGCAGCATCCTCCCCATCGCCGGCAAACTCTGCCGCCTCCCCCTTCCGGAGGTCGTAGACGGCGATCTCGGCCTCGAGTTTCTCCAGATCATTCTCGGCCTGCACCATACGGTTTCTTGCGGTGCCGAGCTGATCCATGAGGAGACCGCGCTGCGTCGCCACCTCAGAACTGTCGCGGGTGCCGAGGGTTCGGGCGAGGTCGTTGAAGGTCTCGCGCCGGCTACGCAATTCAGTCTGATTCTCCTTGAACTTCTTCTCGAGTTGATCGCGGCGACCGAGCCGATCCTGGCGATCCTTGTTGACGATGTCGTCGAGGTAACAAGAGGTGATCGCATTGAGGATCTTCGCGGTTTCCTCGGCGACCGCGCCGCGGAACTTCAACTGCATCACCTCCGAGTCGCCCTGCACGACCGGTTCGATCGTCCTGGCCAACCACGTCTGAGGATCGTCCTGTTCGGTGATCATCCGCAGCGACGAGATGCCCGGCTTCCGGAGGGCTGCATTGAGCACAACGGGGCTCCGGAGCAACTGAAGTTGCGTCTTGCGATAGGCGTCGTACTCGGCGCTCCGCCCCTCGCTGAGGAGGGTCCCGCTGGCGCGAATCCGCAACCACACCACCGCCTCGTAGCCCCGGGGCAGGAAGAGCCAGACGGGAACCGCAACGGCGATCCCCGTCAAAAGCCCGAGCGCCAGGGCCGGCAGCCAGCGCCTCCGCAGGGCATGGAGCAGACGTTTGGTGTCGAGACCGCCTTCAGCGGCTGCATCGGCCGGCGCGACAGGAAAGGCCATGCCGGGGGAAACGGGCAGCGCCATCGCCGTATCACGCACGGCGAGAGCCCCGACCGACGGCAGCGGCGCCTTGGGCTCAGTCGCGACGGCAACAGCAGCAGTTTCGCTCATGGAGGCGATACCTGGGATCGGAAACGGGATTCACGAACGAGAATCTTGCCATCAACCGGCCCGGCCACCGCGTCAGCCTTTTCTCGGCGGAAACCCGACCACGGGCCCCGCGTTCCCTCTGCTCTTGCCAGCGGCACTCCCGTTCGCCTTGGCAGCGATCGGGCCGAGGCCGAGAACGGCGGGGGCGGCGGCCGTCTTGGCCTTGCGACCGGCAGACTCCGGAGCCGCCGTGGCCGAGTGGCCGAGAACAGCAGGCCCTTCGATCTCCGCAAGGAAAACGTTCGAGAGGATGTACTGTTCGGCCCACAGCATGGCCATGGCCATCGGCATCATCACCAGACCCGCCCAGTCGTGGAACACACGCTCCGCGAACTCGGTATCAGCAACCTGATAGAGGACTCCCGTGACCGTGATCCGGATCGAGTTGACCGCCAGCGCGATCGGAATGGCACTGGAAAGGATGATGGCGTTTTCCCACCACGAGCGGCGACCTACCATCACCAGCCCGACTGACAACGCGCAGAAAATCGTCAACATTCGCAGCCCGCTGCAGGCATCGACGACACCGAGGTGCATCTCGCCGATGACGATCTGATTACCCTCGCGGTAAGCTTCGAGCCCCAGCGTCTGGAGGGCGAACGTACTGACCATCGTGGCCGTTGTCTGGAGCGGCCCGAGGAGGTAACGCGTTGCTTCGTCGGGGAGCGGATACATGAAGATGAGAAACATCAGCGGGGCCCACGCCCACCGGAACACGCTCCAACCACCGAGGAGAATGAAAACTCCACAGATGGCGGGGACAAACGTGTACATATCGATCGTCACGATCCGGTAGCTGGCCGCGAAAAGTCGCAATCCCAACGCGGCGGCGAGGAGCAACAACCCCGCCAACCGAGCCGAGAACGCCACCGGTGCCGCGATCGGCTGCCGCCACCAGAAGAGGAGGGCCGCCGAAAACAGCGGCACGATCCACCCGTGGGCGTACTGGGGGTTGGCCCAAGCGATGTAGGCGTTGGTGAGGCCGGGCAGATAGCTGTAGACGAGCAGGCCGGTAAAAATCGCGATCATGATCATCGTCGTGCGCTGGAACGGATCGCGCATGTCGACGCGGAATTCAGACCACTTCCGTTTCAGCTGACTGAAGAACTCTTCCTCGTCGTCGGCCACGGCGGCCCGCGACTGGGCGGAAAACTGCGGCAGGGCCGTGCCGTTGGCGGGAACGGCGCCCCCTGCAGCAGACGACACCTCCACCGCCAGAGCAGCTTCGGCACCGATGGCAGCCATCTCTTCGCCGCCCACCACAACGGGTTCCTGATCCGTCACCGCGACGTCGCCGGCAACCGAGGGCTGGACCGCGGCTGGCTTGGCCCTGCTCGGAGCGGCAGCCGGGCCGAGGGGATTTTTTGGCCCAAGGCCGACAATGAGTGGTTTCATGCAACACCCTAACCTGGAGTCAGAAAACCTGACACTCAGAGGAAAGTATACACGATCGGGGAGGCCGATCTCACGCGTCCACGACGCAGGCCCAAGAGGCCAAAAACCGCCTTGGACGCTTTCCGGAAATCATCCCACGACCACCCGCCACAGCCATCGCCAGGCCAGTAGAAAAGCCGCCGTGGCCACCATCAGATCCCCCCCCGAGAGCCCCCGCCGCTGCAAATTCCGGGCAATCGGCTCGATCAGGCGGGAAAGAAACGGCCCCCGATCGCCGGCCGCCTCCGACCTTGAAACAGCCACTGGCCCGGGCTCGTTGAGCGGGGATGATCCGGGATCGATCGATGACGGCGGTTCTCCTTCGGGTGACGCCAAAACCGATCGGATCGATTCCGAAAACTCTCCCGTCGTCAAATCGGCGCTGTCGCCATCCCCCGCGGGGGTGGCGGGAGGAACAAGCGACGCCAACAACGCCCGAAGCCAGCCGACGACTGGTCGCAGCAGCGCGATGCACGCTGCGGCCTGCCACCCCAGGATGGCTCCAACGAGCATCAACCCCTGACGCCCCGCGGGCGTGGAAGAGCCCCCAAGCAAAGCGCCGCAGGCCAGTCCGCAAGCGGCGATTCCGAGTCCACGCCCCGGCCCTCGGCCCATCCAAGCCGGTCCCTCGATGCCGATCCCGACCGGGAGCAACGCATTCCAGCCGACGACGATCGCCAGCGTGATACCGAAGGCCATGCGGCTCCAACGGGCCGGCACGACGCGTCCGTCGGTCTCCACCGCTGCCCCGAGAAGAAGATTGAAGAGGAGCCAGCCGTGGAGGATCGCGACGGCGATGAGGAGCGGGTCGGGACGGAGGAGAAGGTTGTCGGCGCCGGGGCGACCGACACCGAACGCCACCCCAGGAAGCGTGCGGCCCCCCGAAAGGAGTTCAGCGGCGGCAACCCCGCCGATGACAACCGCCCCGACCGCCTCCACGAGCGGATACCTGGCGGCAATCATCGCGCCGCAGTCGCGACAACGGCCACCGAGCAGCAGCCACCCGAGTACCGGGACGTTGTCATGCCAGCGGATGGCCGATCCGCACGACGGGCAGTGGGATCCTCCATGCACGACCGACTCACCACGCGGTAGACGATGGACCACGACGTTGAGGAAACTGCCGAGATTGCCCCCGATCACGAGGAGCAATCCGATCACTACAAGGTCTGTCAGAGGAATGATCCACTCGACCATCACGGTCCCCGTCCTGTCGACGTACTCACCGATTCGACACGGGCCGTGATCCAACCTGGCCCGCCGCTCGATGCGGCGGCAGGCCCCGAAAAACCGAAGCTTTTCGGAATTGACCCACGGCGAACGATGCCCTCGGATGGCTTTGTCCAAGGAAAGAATAGATTACTCACTCGGCAGCCTGAATGACTTCGATCTCCCCATCGGCCCCTTCACTCCAGGGAAGACACTGATGCCAGAACGTCCGGGACACTCCCTTCCCCCCGCTCCCGAGCCGGCTCCCGGGAGTACCGGCCGGACTCGGCGGGCTGTCGGGATGCTTCTCCGGATTGTGGGCACCGTCGCGCTCATGGCGCTGACGCTCCGCAACATCGATTGGCCCCGGCTCCTCGAGTTGTTTGAGACCGTCGATTGGCGTTGGTGGGGGGCCGGTTTGGGGCTCGGGCTGGTCGTGCAGTGCCTCGCCGCCATCCGCTGGGCGGTGCTGGCCCGCCCGATCGGATTCCGCGAGCCAGTGACGGTGTTCATCCGCCGATTCTTCGAGGGGCAATTCTTCAGCCTCTGCCTGCCGACATCGATCGGCGGCGACGTGGTCAAGGCCTACCGTCTCTCCGCGACGACGCGCGGTCGGGTCCTGGCCGGCTGCACCGTCCTCGCCGACCGGCTCGCCGGTCTCTCGGCCCTGGGGGTGATCGCGATCACGGCCCTGATCAGCAACCAGTCCTCTCTCCCCCTCCTCCCCACACTGCTGATCGGCGCCGTGCTCCTCGTCGCCGTGCTGTTGCCGGCGAGACTGATCGTCGGCCATCTCGATGCCCTCGCGAAGTTCCTTCCGTCCAACCCCGCCGTGCAGGGCGTCGTGGCCGGCCTCCTTCCTTACCAACAGAGGCCGGGGTTGATCCTCTCGGCGATCACCTGGAGCCTACTTGTGCAGATGGGCGGGGCACTGGTGGTCGACGCGGTCGGAAAGTCGATCGGAACCGATCTCCCCGTCTCTTTTTGGTTCGCGGCCGTGCCGCTGGTGGCCCTGGCGATGGTCCTTCCCATCAGCATCAGCGGTGTCGGCATCCGCGAGGGAGGCCTGGCCGTTCTTCTCGCCCCCTACGGCGTCCCTCCAGAGAAGGCCGTGGCGATCGGAATGCTCTGGTTTCTCGTCACGATCGTCAGCGGCCTCGTCGGGGGAGTGATGTTCCTGGCCGACCGCCATCCCAGCCCCGCTTTCGATGCCGGTGGAAGTGGCCTCTCCCCCTCACCGCAAACGGACGCCCCCGCCACCGGCGGCCGCTGATCGGCGGCCGAGGGCATCGACCAGCAACAAGCCAGCCACCGTCTTGGCATCGTCGATCGCACCGTCCAGACACATCCCGATTGCCTCCTCCCAACGAACGATCCGGACCCGGATCTGTTCCCCTGGTTCAAGATCCTGTTCGCCGGGCTCGAGCCCCTCTGCGATGAACAGGTGCATCCGTTCGCGGAGAATCCCCGGTGACATCCAGAACGCACCAGCCGCCGTGAGCCGGTGCGATCGGTAGCCGGTCTCCTCGGCGAGTTCACGGGCGGCGGCAGACTCGAGCGACTCGACCCGATCGAGGGTGCCGGCTGGCAACTCCAAGAGAGTCCGGCCGACCGCCACCCGGACGACCTCGACGAGACAGACTTCGACGGGCGAAAGGAGCGGCACGACAACCACGCTGCCCGGATGTTCGATCACGTCGCGCACCCGCCCCGCCCCGCCCGGGCCCGGTTCGTGGCGACGGACGACACGGAATCGCGTCGCCTCCAACAGCACCTCGCCGGGCCCGCCGGGCTCCATCCCCGCGCTCGCATCGCTCATGCCACACCTCCCGATGTCCCTCGTGACAGAGGCAGTTGCACCCACCGGGCGGGCACCCCCGCGACCTCCAACTCAACCCCCGCGGCCAAGGCCTGCGTCCGCATCAGGCCGAGTCCCAGCCATTCACCGAGCCGGGGTGACGGGCCAGCCGAAGTGATCGTACCGACCGCGTCCAGCGCCCCACGGATCGTCACCGTTGCGCCTGGCCCCGCCGCAGGCCCCGCCGACACATCGGCCGCCGTGACGATTCCCACGAAGCGCCGGTTGACATGGCCGAGAGCGTCGAGCCTGGCCACCGTCTCCTGCCCGAGATAACACCCTTTCGTGAACGAGATCGCAGCACCGTCGCGGCCGAACTCCTGGGGGAGCGCGCGTGGGGGCACATCGCAGGGAGACGGACGCCCCTCTTCGCGCCGCACCGCCTCGAGGGCTGCGGCCGATGCCTCAACGATCCCTTCGCCCCGCCATCGATCGACCAACCGCGTGGCATCGTCGCGCGGCACGACCACGAGGTACGACCCCGGCCCCAGCCACTCCCCCTGGAGGATCGCCGCCGGGATCCCCGCACAGTGCCCCGGCAGGATGCCGGCAGCAACATCGGCCACGCGGCTGTGCTGGGGGGCCATCAGCGCCAGAGGCGATACCTCCCGACCGGGCAAATCATCGGCGATTCTGGCCGGCGGGGACGCCTCGCGCTGGAGCCAGGCGCCAGCCGCCGGCCCGGCGAGGAACAGCGTGGCGAAGCGATCGGACGCGTCGACGATCTCCAGCCGCTCGCGGATGTGGTAGCGGTCGAGGTGCGTTGCCAGCGACCATCCTTTGCCGTCCCCATCCGGGGGCGGGTCGGCGTCGATCCACACGCCGTCGGCCATCCTCAGGATCGTGGCCCAGAGCAGCACCTGCCCCCGCGCGTCAGGGAAGAAGGCCTCGGTGCCGGCCCCGGGAGCGAGCGCCGCAAGGGGTGCGGTGCAGAAACCGTCGACAAACCGCACGGCATCCTCCCCCACCACGAAAATGATGCGGCGGTGGCCGGCATATCCCCAGGCGAGATGGTCGAGGAGGTCGCGGTAGCCGTCCGGAGCGATGCTGACAGGGGCCATGGGGTGGTCTCGGGGAATGCGGAGGGGGGGAGAGGAATCGGTGTCGGAGCCGAACCGGGCGCCGCGGTGGGAAAAAAGTTCCTGTTCCGCGCGAACGAGCACGCCCCCTCCGGCGTATTGGTTCCTGTCACGTCCCCCGTGGGATGTGGCCGGTGACGGATGGTCGGCACATCCGACTTGCCGCTGCCGGTAGAGTTATCCAGTCGGGTCCCCCTGGCAAGGCAGGATCCGGTTCTGGCGAGCGGCGTCCGCGCCGGCCCATTTCTTACGTGCTCGCTGTACCCCCGTTCGATGGCCCGCGCTCCCGGTGCGCCTTCGCGTCGGAGGCCCAGGAACTGCAGGAGGATTCCACCATGGCGACAGTCCACTACGAAACCGACTTCCAGGATCGCTACGACGATCCCGAGGACGGGATGCAGCACCCCTTCGCGGTGGCCGACAGCGGTGTCTCCGACGCCGTCCGTGCCGAAGCCGACGCCTGTCTTGCTCACACTCCCGTCAAGCCGCGGACGACGGCCCGGCAGCAGAAGCGTCTCCACCGACTGGCGGACGTCCGCCAGCAGCAAGGGGTGACGCTGCGGAACGTCGCCCGCCGGCTCGGTGTCGAGATTTCGGTCGTCCGGCGCCAGGAACAGGAGACCTGCGACCTGCGAATCTCCGACCTTCTCGGCTGGCAGGAGGTTCTCGAGGTGCCGATCGCCGAACTCCTCGTTGAAGCCGAAGGCCAGCTCTCCGGGCCGGTTCTCGAACGCTCGCGAATGGTGAAGCTGATGAAGACTGCCGCCGCCATCCGGGAACAGACCGACGGCACGGCAACGCACCGCCTGGCCAACATGCTCATCGGCCAGATCCTCGAGATCATGCCCGAATTGCAGGATGTCTCGCCGTGGCACCATGCCGCGCAGCGCCGCACACTCGACGATGTCGGTCGGGCGGCCCGAAACGTCGTTTCCGACGAGGTGTTCCGGCAACCGACCTCGTAGGACATCCGCTCCCCGCGAAGCGGGCACGGACGAATGTGAACGTCTTGTGGACGGCCGGGGCCATGCCTACGATGACCGTCCGGCGGCGTGGGCCCCGGTCAGCGTTTCAGGCCGGAGCGGATTCGACCGTCGTCACTCCCGGAAACCGGAGGGCTTGCGTCGTGTTTTCTCTGCTAGGTGTCGTGGGGATCGCGTTGATCCTGTTCGTGGTGGTCGCCGCCACGGCAGGGGTCGTGTTCGGCAAGTGATTCGCAAGCGGCGCGCGGACGAAGCCGTCGTCGCTTTCAGCCACCGTCGTGGAGCCGATCTTTCTTCAGGTCGCTGTCACCGCTCGCCCCCACGATCATCATCCCGAGAAAGCCGCCGAGGGTTCCGCCGAGGACCACCCAGGCGGTGATCGCCAAGGGGAGATAGTCGCGTAGCCACACCCGGATCGGTGGCTCGGCGCTCTTGGGAACCTTTCGCAGCACCGGGCCCACCGGCCCCTCCGCGCCCGACTCGGCCCGCATGGCGCTGCGGAATTCTTCCCAGTTCTCCTGAGTTGCCGGGGCTTCCAGGCTTGCCAGCCAGGCCGTCCGGTTGGCGACCAGGTAGAGCGGGGGCACGATCATCAGCGCCCCCCATGCCAGGACGACAATCCCAGCCACCCAGCGACGGCGACCGGATCCCCTCCCCGGGGTATCGTTGGCCCGACGATGGCTGAGGGGGATGTCATCAGGGGCCATGGCGGAATCCTCCGACGACTTGCAGGCTGTGGACGACCCTTGAGAAACAGCGTCATTCCCGGGGGGTTCCCGGGCGGACAAAGCCTCTGGATGGCCGTGTCCGCGGACTGAGAGCGCCCGGAGTGCTGGTCATTCTCCGCTGCCGCCTCCCCACCGACAACCGGTCTGGCATGGCAACGGGGGCGTTGCTACCTTCCGCCCCTCCTTCATTCTCCAGGCCCACCCGACTCCGCCAAGGAACCGTTCGCGTGAAACCGGTCACCTTCCCGAACGCCCCCACTTGGCTTCTGGCCGCCGTCTGCCTCCTCACCGCGACTGCCCCCGAGGCCCGCGCCCAGAGTGGCTGGCTGCCGACCTCTTGGTTCAGCCAGGCGGAAGTCGACTCCAAAGCGATGTATCCGCTCGCCGAACGCGACGGCCCGTGGCTCGTGCTCGCCACCACCTTCCGCGGCGAAGGGGCGAGGGACGACGCCCGGCGGCTCGTCCAGGAATTGCGTCGCACCAACAAGATCAAGGCCTACACGCACGAGAAGTCGTTCGACTACACCGGCAGCCAGCCCGGCCTCGGCCTCAACCCGGACGGCAGCCCGAAAAAGATGCGTTACGCCAACGCCGAGCAGGTCGTGGAGGTCGCCGTCCTCGTCGGTGACTTCGCGTCGTTCGACGATCCGCGCGGTCAAAAGATGCTCGCGAAAGTGAAGTCGCTCCGCCCCGAGGCCCTCACCGGTAACAGCGGCAAGAGCCAGTCGTTCTCCGACTTCCGCAAGATGATCGGCCTCGAACGGACGGCGGGGAAGGGCCCGATGCACCTCGCCTTCGTGATCCCCAACCCGCTCCTGCCGGAAGACTACTTCGCCCGCCAGCAGGTCGACCGCTTCGTCCTCGACATGAACGCCGATGTGACCCACTCGCTCCTCGATTGCCCCGGCCTCTATTCCGTGCGTGTGGCGACGTTCACCGGCTCCGGCACGTTCGACCAGAAGGCAATCGCCGCCGGCGAGGGCGACGTCGAACTCGAGGGCCGGCTCGTGGAGGCGGCGGAGAAGGCCCACCGCCTCACCGCCTCGCTCCGCAAGGCGGGCTGGGAGGCCTGGGAATACCACGACCGCGAGTCGAGCATCGTCTGCATCGGCAGCCTCGATTCCAAGACCGTTCCCGGCGCCCAGGGCGTGCCCACCATCCATCCGGAAATCACCCGGATCGTCCGCGAACTCGGCCCCGATCCCACGCGCCTCGCCACCGGGGTGGTGCTGCCGCGAACCGTCGACGGGGTCATGCTCGACGTCCAGCCGGCGCCGATCCAGGTCCCGCGGGCCCCGGAAGGCTGGCACTGATCACACGGGGGACCGCTCGATGCACGAGGAACTCGTTCTCGGGACGACCAACGCTGGAAAAGTGAGGGAGCTTGCGGCGCTCCTCGAGCCCCACGGCATCCGGGTCGTCTCCCTGCGGGAATGCCCCGGATCGGTGTCGGTCGATGAGACCGGGACGACCTTCGCTGCAAACGCTGACCTCAAGGCCAGCCAGCAGGCGTCCGCCCTCTCCCGTTGGGTGCTCGCCGAGGACAGCGGCCTGTGCGTCGACGCCCTCGGCGGCGCGCCGGGGATCCACTCCGCCCGCTTCTCCGCTGGCGGTGACGACGCCAACAACAGCCTGCTCCTGGAGCGCCTTGCAGCGGTGCCCGCCACCGCTCGCGGAGCTCACTACGCTTGTCACGCGGCACTTTCCGATCCGTTCGGCGCCATCGTCGCCCGCTCTCAGGGGACCTGTCACGGGAGCATTTCCACAGTACCCGGCGGCAGCGGGGGCTTCGGGTACGACCCGCTGTTCATCGTACCGGAATACCACCGCAGCTTCGGAGAACTCGCCCCCGAAGTGAAGGGGGTGATCAGCCACCGGGCCCGGGCGATGCGTGCCATCCTTCCGGCGATCCTCCGTCACCTCGCCCGCTGACGGCCCGCTGGCCGAGCCCTCCCTTTGGAGCGGGCTCGCGATCGGAGACATCTGGCCGGGAAAGCCGATGGCGAATGACATCGAGCACGTCGCCGGTGCCATCCATCCTCCCTGCGACGGCGGCCAGAGCCGGCCGAAACCGGTCGAGCCCGGCGACAAACGCGTTGATCCGCTCTGCCGTTGTCTCCTCGAGGAGACAGAAATCGCCGCAGTTCATCGTGGCGAGAAAGTGCGCATTCATGAGTTGCTCGGCGTGGGCGCTCTCGGGGAGCACGAGCATCGGCTTGCCGAGTTGGAGGGCCTCGCCGATCAACTGATTGCCGGCGGCGGCGACCAGCGCCCGGCATCCGATGAGGTCCTCCACGAATCGACTGCCGTCGATCGCATGGAACGACAACGCTCCGAACGACTCCCGTTCGCCGAGCCCGTAGACCCGCACCGGCAGACCACAATCGGCCAGGCTCGCCAGCGTGGCAAACGGGGTATGGCGACGCAGGTAGCTGACGAGGTACCCGCGATCGGCAGGCGCCGCGCCGAGCAAATCCCGGCGCAGCAGCGGGCCGACCTGGACGACATGCTCCCACCCGCGGCGGAGGGGCGGACGGAAGAACGCCGAGACGACCGTGTCGGAGGCACCGACCGTGCACACCCACACCGCATGCCCCATCAACCACGCATGCCACTGGAGCGACCAGGGAAGGACGCCGAGATCGTACGCGAGGAGGAAGTGCTGGTGATCAATACTCAGCAGCGGGATCCCCTGGCGGGCACAGGCCCGCGGCAGGGCAGGCTCGAAATCGGTGATCCCGAGATCGGCGCCGAAGGCCTCGAGTTCGGCCATCAAGCGATCGGTGAGCGGTCCGAGCGTCCGCGCCTGATACTCGAGCCCCGCCGTGATCGATCGGACGACATCGAGGCGCCCCCCCGTATACTGGAACACGAGGCCCGGGATCTCCCGCACCTCGACATTCCCGGCCCCGGGAGGATGACGAAGTCTCAGGAACGCCAGCGCATCGGCGGAGGTGTAGACGAGGATTTCGTGCTCGTCGGCCAAGTGCTCGATGAGCGTGCAGATCCGCGTCGCGTGACCGCGTCCCTCGCCGCACAAGCTGATCGCGATCCGTGCCATGCCGTGACGCCTCCAATCACCCGTCCCCGTCGCGCTCCCTCCATCCCTTCCGGCCCGGAGCCGCGCCACACAGCGATTGTGCCGCCCAGCCTGTCCGGAGGCCAGTTGAACGCAAGGCGGGGCCGCAACCGGGCCAACGCTTCTGAGGCGGGGCACGATTCGATACGATGAAATCCGGGGCTGGCCAGGCGCCAGCCGCACTAGGACCAGGCTCGATATGGTTCCATCATGAGGGGGCGATGAACACCCTGCGCACGCAGAACCTCCGACGGCAGCGGTCGGTGCCGATCCTCCTCCTGCTCCTTGGCGTGCTGACCGTGCTGACCGGCCCGGACGCCTCGGGCCAGGACACCGAACAAACAGCCGAAGAAGAGACTGAACCGGCGGCCGAATCGGAGGCCGAGGCTGAGGTGATCGCCACCGTGGGAACCACCCGGCTGACCCGTGCAGACCTCGAGCAGGCGGTGCGGCGACGGAGCGGTGGACGTCCGATCCCCGCGGAACAACAAGACCGCCTCCAGGCCCAGGCTGTGGGAGACCTCTTGGAACAGACGCTCATCCAGGCAGAGATCGAGCGCCGCCAGGTCGAGGTGAGCGATGCCGAGATCAATGATCGGATCGCCCAACTCTCCACGGAACTCACCGCCCGGCAGTCGAGCCTCGACACGTTCCTCGCCGGCGCCGGCCTCGACTACGAGGGCCTGCGTGAACAGGTGCGTTTCGAGATCGCCGTGCCGAAAATCATCCTCCCGATGATCACGGAGGATGTCATGCGGCAGGTCCTCGCGATGCACCACTTTGACTTCGACGGCACCCGCGTCCGCGCCAGCCACATCATCCTTCGCCCCGAGGCGAGTTCTGGCCCGGATGCCATCAACGCGGTGCTCGCCCGAGCCGAACGGATCCGCGCCGATATCCTTGCCGAAGAACTCACCTTCGCCGAAGCGGCCGAGCGTTACTCCGCCGGCCCGAGTCGGCATCGGGGGGGAGATCTCGGCTTCGTGCCGCGGCATGGCCTGCTCTCCGAGGAGTTCGCGGCCCAGGTGTTCAAGCTCACCAAGGGGGAGGTTTCGAAGCCGTTCGTGACCCCGTTGGGAGTTCATGTGGCCAAGGTCACCGACGTCGATCCCGGCACAGTCGCGCCGGAGACTTTCCGCAAGCCACTGGAGCAACTCGCTTTCCAGAAGGTCCTCCAGGCGTTCGTCATCCATTGCCGTCAGCAGACCCCGATCGAACTCAAGCCCGGAATCGTGGCGGTCGATCCCCGCGCCCCCGGGCCCCGTCCGTAGCTGGCGGTGGGAGCAGCCCCCTTGGCCTTTTTTCCCGCGGCAGGGCCTTGGCGGCGTGTTAGACCGAACGGAACCCGGCCCCATTCAGGATTGTCCCGATCGGGCGGCCGGACTACCTTCCCCACCCCCGACACCCCGTCGGCGGGCCTGAAGAGCGGCCTCTTCCCCGGTCAGCCCGCCCCGGGAACCCCCGTCGTTCGGACGCCGATCCCCTCATGAAGCTCCGTTCCGCCTTGCTGATCGCGTGTCTGATCGTGGTGCCTCTACTGGCCATGTTCTCGCACAAAGTCCCAACTACGACGCGGGCAGCGATCCGGGAACGCCTCTGGAATCCGATGATCAGGCCGCTGGCGTCAGCCCTCGGCCTGGGTGCCACGCCCCCAACCAGCCCCCCCCCCCGGCAAGCGACGGCCTCTCCGCCGCCGGCCGATCCCCTCCAGCCTCTCCAACCGGCTCAGGCGCCGGGCCTGCGCGAACCCGATGCCACCATCGCTGGCAACTCCCCGCCGCCGGCAATCCTCCTCGGCTCGGACGACTCGCTGCCGATCGGCGGGGCGACGGGCCTGGAATCGCTCGAGGCGCGGCTCCGGGCCCTCGGGGCAACGAGGATCGACTGGACCCCGGGCCAGGGGGGCGACGGCCTCCATCGCTGCAGCTGCCGCATTCCCGCTGAACCGACCGGGCAGCTTCACCGCATCTTCCAGGCAGCCGCCACCGACCCAGTGGCCGCGCTCGACAATCTCGTTGGCCAGGTCACGGCCTGGTCGATGCGTAGCGGGGGCACCGCAGCCAGCCCGGCGATGCCCCTGCGGCGCTGATCGGGGGAGATCGCGCCGTGCTGCTCCACCGTCGGTCTTCGAATCGACTCCCCGACCTTTTCCAACGCCGCGCGGCATCCGGCCGGGGGCCTCGGCCATTCCTCGCCCCCATCCGCCGGCAGCGTCCACCGACGACTCCCACCAGGCCCCCCCTGGGGCTGGCGGAGGCCGAACCGGGGCCTCACGCCCGTTCGGAGGAATTGGCCCGTCTGGAGGCGGCTTTGTTCATCGCCCGGGAACCGCTCTCCACACGCCGACTGGCAAAAATCGCCCGGCTCTCCGACGGCACCCGTGCCCGGGCACTCCTCCGGGAACTGGCTGCCGTTCAGGACGCCAGCGGCAGCGCCATCCGGGTCGAGCCGATCGCCGGCGGCTTCCAACTCCTCACCCGCTCACCGTTCGGCCCCTGGGTCCGCAGACTCCTGACGACACCGGCGGAAAACCGCCTGTCGGCGGCGGCACTCGAGACGCTGGCGATCGTGGCCTACCGTCAGCCGGTGACCCGGGCGGAAATCGAAGCCATCCGCGGGGTCGGGTGCGAGGAGATGCTGCGGCAACTCATGGAACGGGATCTGGTCGCAGTCGGAGGGCGGACCGAGGAACTTGGTCGTCCCAACGTCTATCAGACCACGAAGCGTTTTCTGCGGGCCTTTGGGCTGTCCCGGATCGAGGATCTGCCCGACATCGGCCCGGTTAAGACGCTCGAACCGACCGCCCCGCCCGGGCCCGGTGGTCAGGAGCCCCCCGGCCCACCGGCACCTAGCTCCCCCTCGTCCGAGCGCACGTGAACGATTTTCGTTCCCCTCGCCCCGCTTGCACTCGATCGAAACTGCGGCGACACTTTCCCGTCCCCGCGACCGTGGTTCGGAAGCCCACCCCGCCCCGGTTGACGATTTTTTTCCCGAAGGTTGGATGATTCCGCACGATCGGGTACAGAATTGTACGAAGGAATCTGCCGATACTCGGACGACTGCTTGGCAACATGCCCGACCCAACGCTTCCCACGGGGGGAAGCCCATCCGGGAATCTTCGACGATTCACACCAACGGATACGCAGCGATGATGGCACCAGCACCGACAACTCAACGTGGATCGTTACCGTCTGACCGTTCACTGTCCGTCGCAGGGCCTGTGAACAGACTCGAGGGAGGTTTTTCAGTGACCAGCGTTGCGAGCCCCAGGGGATCCCGAAGCGTGTTGAACTCCGACGTGTTTTGCTGGGACGAGCTTCCCGATTTGCTCGCCGCCGAGGAGCTCTTCGAGATTGCCGGCAACCGCAACTCGACGTCTCCGATCGTCGGCAAGCAGGATGACGATGAGGACGAGGACGAGGACGACCTCGAGGATGATGACGACGAAGAAGACGACGAAGAAGACGATCTCGAGGACGACGAATGGGAAGAGGTTGAGGACGAGGACGAAGAAGAGGACGACGAGGAAGACGAAGAAGACGAAGAAGACGAAGAAGACGAAGAGGATGATGAGGAAGAAGGAGATGATGACGAGGAGTGGGAGGACGACGACGAAGAGTGGGATGACGAGGACGAAGAGGAAGACGACGAGGAAGAAGACGACGACGACGACTGACCTCCGTTCCACCTGATCCCGCCGTCACCGATCAAATCTCGCGCGGCATCGCCGCCATAGCATTCAACCGACCCTGGAGACGCTCCTCTGCGTGTCTCCAGGGTCGCTATTTTCCCGATCGTGGCGGGGGGAGCGAGCGACGCTGCGGGCTGCGGCCTCGGGCTTTCGTGGGGCGGCCTGAATCCGGGGAAGGCCCCGTCATTCCGGGGGCATTCCTTCTCATGGGCCCCAAACTCATGGTCCCCGAGCCGGTTCGGAGCCAGCCGTGGGTGCCGCGGGCCCCTGTTCGCCCGTCAACGCCGGTGCCTCTCCGCTGACCACGTGGACTTCGACGATTCGCCCGGCGCGATCGATCTGCAGCGTCAGGGCATCGCCCGCCGACGCCATCCGCTGGAGCATCGTCGCCTGAGTGGCAAAAGGCTTCCCATCAATGGCGATGATCCGGTCACCACAACGCAGGCCGGCACGCTCGAGGGGGGAATCAGGCACGACACGAACGACGACCGGTGCCGATGGATCGCCGGCATCGGACCGGGTGCTCATGCCCCACCGCACACGCTGTTCCACCGGCCCCGCCTGGACAACGCGTTCGAGCGTGTCACGGTGGGCATTCTTCTCCCTGCGACTGGCGTCGCGGAAGCCGGCCGGTGTCCCCGGCCGGTCAGCCACGGCCGTCACCACCCCCAGGGCCAGCCGCGCCACCGCCTCGACCCCCGCGGTGTTCACGAGTTGCACATCGTCGCTGGGGCGGTGGTACTCGTCATGGAGCCCGGTGTGGAGCATGACGGTGGGCACGCGAGATTCGATGAACGGAAAGTGATCGGAATCGTCGACGATGTCCCAGTCGAAAATGAGTTCCAGCCCCGTCTCCCGATTCGACTCGGCGAGAATCCCCCGCAGGCCGGTCATGGTTCTGCCGCCGTAGATCTCGACGCGCTCGCCGCGGAGCCGGCCGATCATGTCGAGGTTGACCACGAACACCGGCCGCAGGTCACGGAGTGGCTGCGGACGGACGCGGACGAAGTGCCACGAGCCGAGCAATCCCTTCTCCTCGCCGTCCCAGAAGGCAAGGAGCACCGGCCGCCGCGGCTTGGCCGGCATGGCCTGGAGCACCTCGGCGATCTCGAGCACCCCAGCGACCCCCGAAGCATTGTCGTCGGCGCCGTTGTGGATCAGTCCCGTCGGGCCGTAGCTGTTGGCGGCGGTGCCGTAGCCGACGTGATCGTAATGGGCCCCCACGACGACCATCTCCCGTTCGCAGGCTGGGTCGCTGCCCGGCACGAGGGCAAGGATGTTCCGCATCGTCCCGAACCGCTGGTAGTAGGTTCCCTCGTCCCCGGCCGGCCGGAGGCCAGCGCCGCGGAGCGTCTCGACGATGTAGGCACCGGCGGCCCGTCCTCCTCGGCTCCCCCCTTCGCGGCCCTCGAGGGCGTCATCGGCGAGGGCGGCCACATGACGGCCGGCCCCCACGGCGTCTATCACCGCGGCTGCCTCGGCGGCGTGGCCCCGTTCCCCTCCGAGCAGGCCGGCCGACAGGATCGCCCCCCCGAGGGCCATCGCCGGTAAAACCGTCCGCACGTCCATGATCAAGGCACTCCGACTGACCGTCCCGGCCCCCTTGGAACACACCCCCCACACGGGAGGGGTTTCGGAGGAGCGTCCCGCGACCCACAATGGCCCCTCCAGTGGACTTCGCTCCCAGAGCGACGGCAAGGTGAGTCCGGTGATCATCCGGGCCCATTCTGGCAGGGCTTTTTTGCGTTCATTGGGTGAGGAGAGGTGGCAGAGCGGTCGAATGCGCGTCTTTGCTAAAGACGTGTCCGGTCAAAAGCTGGACCGCGGGTTCGAATCCCGCCCTCTCCGTTGGATTTCAGACAGGCATGAACGACGTTGCTGACGGGGATTCGTCCGCCCAGGAACGCCGGCTTACGGCCTGCAATCGTGATTGCCCCGATGCCTGCGGGATCGTGGCCACGATCGAGGATGGGCGGATCACGCGCCTCGCCGGCGACCCGGCCCATCCCGTGACGCGGGGCTTTCTCTGCCACCGCACCAGCCGGGTCCTCGAGCGTCAGTACGCTCCCGACCGGCTCACCTCCCCGCTCCGCCGCGACGGCGGCTCTTTTGTGCCGGTTTCCTGGGAGGAAGCCCTCGACGACATCGCCGCCCGACTCCTGGCGATCCGGGCGGAATCGGGGCCGGCGGCAATCCTCGCCTACCGCTGTGGCGGGTCGATGGGGATCCTCAAAAGTGTCGTCGACTATTTCTTCGAACGCTTCGGGCCGGTCGCCGTCAAGTCAGGAGACGTCTGCACCGGCGCCGGTGATGCCGCCCAGATGACTGACTTCGGCGACGAGGACAGCCACGATTTTTTCGATCCAGCCCGATCCCGCACGATCATCCTCTGGGGGAAAAACCTCCACGTCTCGAGCGTGCACCTCATCCCGGTCCTCCGCGAGGCGCGGGCCAGCGGTGCCACGCTGGTTTCCGTCGATCCGGTTTTCCACAAGACCGCGGCGATGTGCGATCTGTTCGTGCAGCCGCGGCCGGGGGGCGACATCGCGCTGGCCCTGGGAGTGGCACGGCGGATGTTCGAGTCCGGCACGGCCGATCCCGGCGCCGGGGCCTACTGCGACCACCTCGACGACTTCCTCGCCCTGACTCACTCCCGCAGCGTGGAGACATGGGCCGAGCTCGCCGGAGTGCCCCTGGCGTCACTCGAGTCCCTCGCCGACGCCTATGCAATTCGCCCTGCATCGCTCCACATCGGCTGGGGGCTGCAGCGGCGGCGGCATGGCTCGGCCGCGGTGCGCGTTCTCGACGCGTTGGGGGCCATCTCGGGAAACATCGGGATCCCCGGCGGCGGGGTGTCGTACTACACGAAGCGCCGCGGGGCCTTCGACCTGTCGTTTGCCCGTCGTGAGGAGGTCGCTCCCCGCCTTCTCCCCGAGGCGTGCCTCGGCCGCGCGATCCTCGAGGCCCGCGACCCTCCGATCCGGGCCGTCTGGATCAGCTCCGCCAATCCGGTGGCGATGCTGCCGGAGTCTCACACCGTCGCCGAGGCGCTGGCAGGGCGAGAACTCACCGTCGTGGTCGATTCCTTCCTTACCGACACCGCGCGGCTGGCGCACTACGTCCTCCCCACGACGACGTTGCTCGAGGAGGATGACCTCCTCGGCGCCTACGGGCACCACTGGATCGTCGAATCGCGCCCGGTCGTCGCGCCGCCGCCCGGAGTGAAGAGCGATCTGGACATCATCGGGGAACTGGCGCGGAGAACCGGCCTCGGAGACGCTTTCTCCGCCGACGCCGACAGCTGGAAGCGACGCGTCCTCGGGAAGGTGGCCGATCGCGGCGCGTCGCTCGACGATCTCCGACGCGGCCCGGTCAGAAACCCCCTCGCCCCGACCCTGATGTATCCCGACCGCGTCTTCCCCACCGCCACCGGGAAGGTGAACCTCGTCCACGACGTCACGCTCGATCCCCCGCGCGGGACACCCCTGCGACCGCTGCTGCTGATGGCGCTGGCCACCGAACGGGCTCAGGGATCGCAGTGGCTCCCGTCTCAGCAGGAAGGCCCCGCCACCGCCACGGTCCATCCCTCCGCGGCAACCGGCTTCGTCGACGGGGCCCTTGCGAGACTCGAGTCGGAGATCGCGGAGATCGTCGTCCGACTGAAGTTCGACCTGCGACAACGGGCCGATGTCGTGCTCATGGAGAAGGGGGGATGGCTGAGCGCCGGACGCTGTGCCAACGCCCTGATCCGCGGCGCGGAGACCGATGCCGGCGGCTGTGCGGTCTACCACGACACTCCAGTCCGCCTCCTGCCGATCGCGCCTGCTTGAAGCACTCCGGCCGCATCGAGCGGCGTCCCCGAATCCCCGACGTTCGTCAGAGGGCCCCGCGATGCCATCCGCCAATCTTCCTGCCGTCCGCCTGATCGCGATCGCCGTCTGGTCCCTCGCGACGGCGGCGGCGACCGCGGCGGAGCCGACGGGGCTCACTGACCAGCGGATCCTCGACGACGCGCGCGTGATCGCGATCTCGATCTCGCTCCCTGCCGACGACTGGGAAGCCCTCCGCAACGAATCGCGCGACATGGGCGCGGTGTTGCGCGGCGACCTCTCGAGCCCCTTCACCTGGCGCCGGGCCGACATCGTCATCGACGGTGTGCCGGTCGGCTCGGTCGGCATCCGCAAGAAGGGATTGCTCGGATCGCTCGACAGCACCAATCCCTCGTTGCTCGTCGACTTCAACCGCTTCGTCGACCAAGAACCGGTCGCAGGACTGGGACGGCTGACGCTCAATAACAACAAGCAGGACACCTCCTTGATCAGCCAGTCTCTGGCCTACCAGGTGTTCCGCGCGGCTGGCCTGGCAGCTCCACGCGTCGGATTCGCGACCGTCACCGTCAACGACGAACCGCTCGGCGTCTACTCGAACGTCGAGTCGGTCCGCAAACCGTTCCTCCGCCGGTCGTTCGGGGATGGCAGCGGGATGCTCGTCGAGGGGACGATCAATGACGTGGTCCCCGAATCGCTCGCCCGTCTCGAGGTGCAGGGGGCGGACAAGCCTGGCGACCGGGACAGGCTCGAGGCGCTCGCCACGCTCCTGGCATCCCCCGATCCGCTCGATGTGGAGCAACTCGGGAGCCTCGTCGATCTCGATGACTTCTTCACGTTCTGGGCGGTCGAGTCGCTCCTCAACATCTGGGACGGCTACACCGCCAACCAGAACAACTACTTCGTCTATGCCACCCCGGCCGATGGCCTGTTCCGCTTCATCCCCTGGGGCGCCGACGCCGCGGCCGGCCTGGCCCCCGGCTTCGGCGGCCCGTTCGCGGCCCGCCGCGCCCCTCCCCCGGTCGCGGCGCAGGCGGCCCTCCCCAACCGTCTCTACTTCACCCCTGGCATGGCCGACCGCTACCGAGGGGCGCTCGAAGGGCTCCTCGACTCGGTGTGGCGCGAGGACGAATTGCTCGCCGAGGTCGATCGCCTCGAGCACCTCCTCACGCCGGTGCTCGGAGGACGACAGACCGGCGCGCCGAAAGCGATGGACGCGGTCCGGGACTACATCCGTCGGCGCCGTGGAGAACTCGCGCAGGCCTTCGAGACATGGCCCGCCGAGGCCCCATCGACTTGGCGGCGTCCGATGACGAGCGAGCCGCTCGGGACAGCGACCGGATCGTTCTCAGCTACGTATCGCGAAGGCGCCATTGACGACGTCCCCCCTGCGGACGTGGCCCTGACCCTGATCCTCCGTGGCGAGCCGATCGTCCTCACCGATGTGGAGGCCTCTGTCTCGACCTTCATGTTCCCCGGATTCGGAGGCAGCAGCCCCCGCCGCGGGCCCGATCGCCCCGGCGAGGCCTCACCCGAGCCCCCTCCGCCCGGCTCACCTGGCGAGTCGCCGGTGAGTGTCGTGATCTCCGGGAAGCGGGCCGACGATGGCAAACCTCTGGCCCTCAACCTGTTTCTCGATCGGCGTCGGATGCGGGACACCGACGCCTCGCTGCCCGTCAACGGGATGGTCACGGAGGGAACCTCCGGCTTCGGCATCCCCGGCCTGATGCCGATGCGCTCGATCTCCGGCACGTTCACCCCGGCTGAACGGGGCCTTGCTCCGGGAGAGCGACTCGGCGGCACCTTCTCCCTCGAGATCACGAAGATGGAGGGGGGGCTGATGAATCAGGCGCCGATGAAGAAGCCAGACGCGGCAGCGTCGCCAACGGCCGAAGCGGCGCCGACACCGTCCCGTTGACGATCCGTCGGAGCATCCATCCACGGCCTTCGTCCACTCAGGTCCCCCCCAACCAAGCCAGGGTTTTTCGGGGGTGGCTGCCACCGCTTCAAGCGGCGGGGCACGTCCCCCCACCTTCCGACAGCCGTCCAGGCTCTGGTTAAAGGCTCAAAAAACAGGGTTTTCGATGGGGCTGAGGGGGAAAAAGTCCAGGCTTTTGGGGGAGCGGCCAGCCTGCTACTCTCCTGCCCCCCGTTCCCCTCCGGAGTCGAACCGATGCGTGCCCACAGCCTTTCCGCGAACACTGAACGTCGAGTGACGAGGGCGTGCGACCGGTTGGTCGGATCGCTGGCCGGGCTCTTCATCGGCCTCGGGTGTCTGATGGACGGGGGCCGAGCGGCGGCGGGGGATGGCGTGCTGCTGCGCGTCGAGACGGAGGTCTTCGCCGACGACGACGAGGCTCCGGTTGCCCGCAGCCTGAGCCTGTTCAGGGATGGCGTCGCCTGGGACTTCCTCGAAACCCTCTCCAAGGAGAAGGAAAAGGAGGACGATGCCGGGCCGGATGAACCGGTGGAGTTCGTGCTCCACGATCCTGCCCGGGAGCGGATCATTCTCGTCGATCCGGCCCGTCATGTGAAAACGCAGATCGACCATCTGCAACTCGAACGCCTCCGCGCATCGCTGGGCAACTGGGCGCGAAAATCCGACGACCCACTCATGCGCTGGGCGGGGGGCCCCGACTTCAGCGAAGGCATGGAGGAAACGGCGACGAAGATCGTCCTCGCCGGCCCTCGGGTCCGCTACGAAGTGGTCTTCGAAGAGGCAGACAACGGAGCGGTTCCTGAGGAATACCAACGCTTCGCCGACGCCGCCCTGCTCGTCAAGGCCCTCGTCCACCCAGGCGGCCTCCCCCCATTTCCGCGGATCGCCATCAACCGCCGCGTTGCCGCCGCAGGGGGAATCCCCGCGTCGGTCCGCCTGGAAATCGAATCGCGGATGGCCAAGCTCGGAAAGAGGCCGAACGTGTTGCGGTCGAAACACAAGGTCCTCGAATCATGGCTCGCCTCCGATCACAAACGGGTGGCTGCGGCGGAGGAACGAATGGCGGTCGCGGCTCCGGTCGATCTGGCCACCTATGCCGGCCGAGGCGAGGGGGACGGCCCCATCGGCAAGGAACCAGCGGCCGCGAAACGCCGCTGATCGCCCCCCCTCGGAGCCCGCGCGGCGGCCTGCCTACCGGCGTCCCGCTGCCCGCGTCGACTGGTGCCAGCCCACCCCGCACGGCACAACAGGCGAATCCGTCACCCATCCGGTCGCACCCAAGAAAGTCGACGCGGCCAGACGATGTTCCCTGTACCGCACAAATTGCCTATTCCACGAAACCATCCCGCCCCAGCCAACCACGACGGCAGGCGGTGCCGGCCCAGGGCCGCGATGGTTGACAGACGTACAGTGACGCTTGTAAAGTCGCCCCATCACATCCAACAGCCCAGGAACGGAGTCTCCCATGCTGGTTCTTTCACGGAAGCAAAACGAACGGATTCGAGTCGGCGATTCGGTCGTCGTGACCATCGTCCGGGTGAGTGGCGACAAAGTGCGAATCGGGATCGAAGCCCCAGCCGATGTCCGCGTCCTCCGCGACGAGCTCCACCCGTGTGGAATCCAATCCGAGATCGCCGTCGCGCACGAGCCGGCGGGAGTGGAACGGGTCATCGAGTTGCGGCTCGCGACGGCAGGCTGATAGTAGAGGGGCACCGGGAGACGATGGCCCATGAACACTCCCCCCGGTGAAGCCGCCACACTACGACAGGCCGGTGGCGCGGGACGGCGTTGGTTACGCCGTCCCGCTGCCGCCGGGTTGCTCTTCATGGGGTTGCTCCTCATCGGGTTGCTCGTGACAAGCTACACCCTGCTCCATTTCAGCCCTCTCGGGATCCGTGGTGCCGTTCCCTCCGGGCCCGAAGGAGAGCGGGCTGCGGGGAGGATGATGTCGAAGGCTTCGTCGCTCGTGGCGGGCCTCGACCGGCCCGGCGAATGGGGCGAGGCGTTCACCGATGCCGAGGCGAATGCCTGGCTCTCGATCGACCTGCCCCACCATGCCCCCGGGCTCCTCGCGGGTGGGATCTCGTCGCCCCAGGTCCGGTTTCTCGAGCGCCGCGCGGCGTGCTCAGCGATGGTCCAGCTTGGCCCGCTCTCCGCACAGCTCTGGGCGATCCTCGAGGTCACCGTCCGCAGCGATAACCTCCTCGCTGTCGGAGTCGATTCTGCCGGCCTCGGAGCGGTCCCGCTCCCGCCGGGCACGGTGCTGCGGGCCATCGCCGCTCGGGCGGAGGGGGCCGGGGCGGCGACGGAAATCCGCCTTCTCGACGGCGGTCCGGTGCTCCTCGTGCAATTGCCCGGTCGGACAAAGACGACATCGGACGAGCGGTCCGAGTACCATCTCGGGGGAGTGCGGATCACCCCGGGGGAGTTGGTGCTGGCGGGAACGACCCGGAGTCTCCCCCGCTGACCTTTCGTCGACCGGGCCAGCCGAGGCCACGGTCCGCTCGAGGTGCTCTCTTCACAGCCTGCCAACAAGGATTCCGTTTGATGACGACGCTGCGTTTCCTCGGGGCCGCGGGAACCGTCTCCGGCTCCCGGCATCTGCTCGAACATGACGGGAAGAGGATCCTCGTCGACTGTGGACTTTTCCAGGGGGAGAAGCGCCTCCGCGAGCGCAACTGGGAACGCTTCCCGGTTCCTCCCGCCTCGATCGAGGCCGTCGTCCTCACCCACGGGCACATCGATCATTCCGGCTGGCTGCCGCGGCTGACGCGGGAGGGATTCCGGGGGCCGATCCTCACGTCCCGGGCCACGGCCGATCTCCTCGGCCTGCTCCTCTACGATTCCGCGAAGTGCCAGGACGAGGATGCGGAGTATGCCAATCGCAACGGGTACTCGAAGCACAGCCCCGCGCTCCCCCTCTACGACGAACGGGATGTCGAGCAGACGCTCCGGCTCGTGAAGCCCCTCGACCGCGAGAGCTGGTTTTCCCCAACCAAGAACATCCGCGCCCGGTTCCATGACGCCGGCCACATGCTGGGAAGCTCGTTTGTGGAGATGGAGGTTGACCGTGCCCCCAAACCGCTCCGTTGCCTCTTCTCGGGTGACATCGGCCGCTATGACGCCCCGCTCTACAACGACCCCGTTCCGCCCCCCCCTTGTGATGTCCTCGTCTGCGAGAGCACCTACGGCGATCGCGACCATCCGGTGAGCCGGCCCCTCGACGAGTTGGAGGCCGTGACGAAGGAGGCGATTTCCCGGGGCGGCATGATGCTCGTGGCCTCGTTTGCCATCGGCCGCTGCCAGCAATTGGTCTATCTCCTCCGCACGCTCATGGCCGCCGGCCGTCTCCCGGAGATTCCCGTCTGGATCGATTCGCCAATGGCCGTGGAGGCGACCGAGGTCTTCCGTCGGCACGTGGAGGAACACGACTTCACCGAGGCGAGGATGCAGGGAGTCTCCGATTCGCTCGCCGCCCCCTGGGTGCGGATGGCGCGGACCGCCGAGGAATCGAAGGCGATCAATGCCCACCAGGGGGCCGGGATCGTGATCGCCTCCAGCGGCATGATGAACGGCGGCCGCATCCTCCACCATCTTGCCCGTCGGCTCCCCGACCCCCGCACGACGGTGCTCGTCGCCGGTTTCCAGGCGGCCGGCACACGGGGTCGAACGCTCATCGAAGGGGCCGAGTTCCTCAAGATCCATGGCCGCGACATCCCGGTTCGGGCGGCTGTCCGCCGCGTCGATGCCCTCTCCGGCCATGGCGACCGTCGCGAGATCGCCCGCTGGCTCGGAAGCATGGCCGCCCCGCGGCGCGTGTTCCTCGTCCACGGCGAGCCACCGGCAGCCCGCGGGATGGCGGACCATCTGAAGAAGACGCTCGGCTGGGAAGCGACCATCCCCGCAATCGGCGAGTCATTCGATCTCACGGCAGTCTGAGGCGCGGATCCTCCCATCGTGTCCGTCCACCGTCTTGTTCCCTCGCGAGCACACTCCCCCCAATGCCCAAGCGACCGAAATCCCCCGTTCCGACGCCCTCCCCTGCAGTCGACCCGAAGCCCGTCGAGCCGGCGAAGGCCTGCGCCATCCTCCCCGACACGACGCTCGGTGACGATGTGGCGCTGGTGGCGGAGAACATGGAGGCGATCCTCGCAAGCCCCAGCTACAGCCTGGCGCAGCACGACCGCCTCCTCATGGATCGCCCCGAGACCCGCGGTGTGCGGATGCTCCTCGAGCTCCACAAACCGGAGCTTGCCTTCCAGGACCACCGGATCCATTCGACGGTGATCGTCTTCGGCGGCACGCAGATCGTCGAGCGTGGCGCCGCCCAGCGCCGGCTCACCGAGGCCCGGCGCGCCGCGCAGGGAAACCCTGATTCACCCAAGCTCAAGCGAGACGTGGAACGGGCCGAGAAGCTCCTCACCCGCAGCCACTATTACGACGCGGCGAGGGAGTTCGCGAGGCTCGTTTCGATCGACAACCAGTGCGAAGACGCCCGTGATTTTGTGATCGTCACCGGAGGCGGCCCGGGGATCATGGAAGCGGCCAATCGCGGCGCCTTCGACGTCGGCTGCCAGTCGATCGGCCTCAATATTAAGCTCCCCGCCGAGCAGCAGCCCAACCCCTTTATCACGCCCGACCTCTGCTTCCAATTCAAGTACTTCGCGTTGCGGAAGTTCCACTTCATCCTCCGCGCCGCGGCGGTGGTGCTCTTCCCCGGCGGGTTCGGCACGCTCGACGAGATGTTCGAGACCCTCACCCTCCGCCAGACACACCGCATGCAACCGGTGCCGATCATCCTCTTCGGGCGCGAGTACTGGTCGAAGATCATCGATTTCCGGCAGATGGCGGAGGAGGGAGTGATCTCCGACGACCACCTCGACCTTTTCTCCTGGGCCGAGACTCCGGAGGAAGCCTGGAATCAGATCGTCGACTTCCACAACGCCAAGCCGAAAGCCTAAAAGTACCCTTCATCAACCCCGGCTCACCGGGAGGCGCACCCGGAAGGTGCTCCCGACGCCGGGCGTGCTTTCGACGGCCACCGTGCCGCCGTGGGCCTGGACGATGTGCTTGACGATCGACAGACCGAGGCCGGTGCCGCCGAGTTTGCGGCTGCGTCCCTTATCGACGCGGTAGAAACGCTCGAAGAGGCGTGGCAGATGCTCCGCCCCAATACCGGAGCCCCGGTCGCGGACCAGCAACTCGAGCATCCCGTCCGCGGTGGGCGCTGCCCCGACCACGATTTCGCCCCCCGGCTCGCTGTATTTCAGGGCATTGTCCACCAGATTGATGAGGGCCTGCTCGAGCAGTGGGGCGTTGACCTCGGCCTCGAGCCCCGGCGGCGATTCGACCCGAATGACGATCGATCGTTCGTCGGCACGGGGACCGCACTCGGCGATGACGGCCGAGAACACCTCGGCCACGCCGACCCGCTCCAACGGCAGGTCGCCCATCCCCTCGGCCTGCTCGATCCGTGACAGGGCGAGGAGATCCTCGATGATCGCCCCCAGCCTGTCCGCCTGACGCGCGATGATCTCGAGGAATCGCCGCCGATCGTCGGGATCGTCCACCCGACCCTCGACCAGGGTCTCGACGAAGCCCTTGATCGAGGCGACCGGCGTCTTCAATTCGTGGGACACGTTGGCGACGAAGTCGCGACGGACATTCTCGAGGTGGCGGATGTCGGTGATGTCGTTGAGCACGATCACAGCGCCACCCTCTCCTGACATTTCGCGCAGTGGTGTGCCCCGGACGCGGAGCGTCCGATCACGGGCCGCGCGGAGCACGAGATCATCCTCCAACGTCTCCCGGCAATCGATCGCCTGGAGTGCGAACTGACGGAGATCGGCGTTCTTCACCACCTCCTGAATGGGCCGACCGAGCACGCTTTGGGCATCGATCCCGAGGAGGTCCGCCGCCGCGCGGTTGATGCTCACAATCCGCTGGCGGGCGTCGACGGCAAGCACCCCCTCGATCATGCTCCCCAGCACCGCCTCCTGCTGCGTCCCCTGGCGACCGATCGTCAACCCCCGTTCGACCAACTGGCCACGGAGCGTCTCGATGGCTCCGGCAAGCTTCGAAACCTCCGCGACATCGGACGCCGGCAGGGGAACCTCGATCGCCCCGGCGGCTACCTGGGAGGCGGCATTCGCCAGATCTTCGAACGGCCCCGCCATCCGGCGGGCGAGGAGCCACCCGGCCAAAAGCGCGGCGGCCGCCCCCACCAGGGCCCCCGTGACCAACCGTCTCTGGGCGAGAGCAAGCCCGGCATCGGCTGCCATGGTGTTGCCAGTGACACGGACGATGGCCATCGTCCTCCCCGCCCGCACGATCGGACTGACGACCGACACCGTCCGGCTAGCGTTCGACGCATCGTAGCGCCCCGATGTCGAGCGCCGTCCGTCGATCGCCTCGGCCAATGCCCCGGCATCGAGCCCCTTCTCGTCGGCGCTCGGGGCCGTACCTTGAGCCGCGGCTGCCGCCACGATTCTCTGTCCAACCCTGTCGAAGACTTCGACGAACGCCCCCGGGGCGTTCCCGGTGCCGCGTGTGAACTCCGCGATCCACGACCGATCGGCGGCGGGGTCGTCGGGAAGGATGGCCGACAACGTCCCGGCTGTTTCGATCAACTGCTGCACCTGCATCGAGTCGGCCAGACGGGCCAACTCCACGGAGGCGAGCCATTGGCAGCCGACCGACACGGCGGCCACGAGGAGACACCAAGCGGCGAACCATCGCCAGGCGAGTCGCGAACGCGGCATGGGGGCGAGTGCCGTGAATCACGCACCGGGACGGAGCGTCCCGGGACGGAGGGCACCTCCGGAGAATGGCCGACCAAGGGCCCTTCGGCCCGGCGCGTCGTCGGTACGACCAATGCGCCATCACAAGTGTCGCACAACCGGCACGGCCACGGAAAGGAGGCCATTGATCAGGCGCGGAAACGGTATCCCACGCCCCGCACCGTCTCGATGTAGGAGGCGTGGTCGCCGAGTTTCTTTCGCAGGCCCGCCACCTGGACGTCGACCGATCGTTCCGTGACCGGGTAATCCTCCCCCTTCACCGCGTCGACGATCTGCGTACGGGTGAACGCCCAACCGGGCTTCTTCGCGAGGAAGTGGAGGAGAGCAAACTCGGTGTAGGTCAGATCGACCACCTCGCCGGACAGATGGACCTCGTGCCGGCCAGGATGAATGACGAGGTCGTGGACCTCGACGGTCGACTCCAGATCCGCATTCCGCTCCGATTCCAGACGCCGCAGGAGGGCCTTGACCCGCGCGGAGAGGACCCTCGGACTGAAGGGCTTGGTGATGTAGTCGTCGGCGCCACGTTCAAGCCCGGAGACGACATCGCGCTCCTCGCTCTTGGCGGTGAGCATGACAATCGGGATCTCGCGCGTCCGCGGATCTGCCTTGAGTCGACGACAGACCTCGAGGCCGTCGAGGCCGGGAAGCATCAAGTCGAGCACGATCAGATCGGGCGGATCGCGGCGGACGGCCTTGAGGGCCTCCTCTCCACTGACGACGCCGAGCACCTCATACCCGTCACGCGCGAGGTTGAAGCGGACCAGTTCGAGAAGATCCTCCTCGTCGTCGACGACGAGGATTCGTGAGTGGCTCGCCGCGGTCCCGCTGCGACCTTTGAGTGGATGCTGCTTCACGCCGACACCACCGTGATCCATGCCATCACCGGAAAGCCCACAGGTCGACGCCCGGTCGTCCCGGCCACCGACAAAGTCGAATCCCGACGGCATTGCATCACCGCTCCCTGGAAACGTCGTCGCACAGTCCAACTTTACTGACTTTACGCTCCGATCGTCGTGATCCGGCGTTAGTTTTCCGTGAGTAACCCCGGCCGTCAGGAGAGAAGCAGCTCGACGTCTTCAGGCGTGAGGGTCGAAATCATGTTCTCATCGGCACGGACGATCGACTCGGCAAGATCGCGCTTCCGATCCTGGAGGGCGAGGATCTTCTCCTCGACAGTGTCCTTGGCGATGAGACGGTAGGCGAACACCGGCCGTGTCTGGCCGATGCGGTGGGCACGGTCGACGGCCTGGGCCTCGACGGCCGGGTTCCACCAGGGGTCGAGAATGTAGATGTAGTCGGCCGCGGTGAGGTTGAGCCCCTGGCCGCCCGCCTTGAGGCTGACAAGGAACAGCCGGCAGTCCGGATCCTCCTGGAAGTGGGCAACGCGTGCCTGGCGATCGGTCGTCTTGCCGTCGAGATATTCGTAGGGGACCGATCGGGCATCGAGCTGCCGGCGGACGATCGAGAGAAAACTGGTGAACTGGCTGAAGACGAGCACCTTGTGCCCTTCCGCGAGCACCTCCCCGAGCTGCTCGAGGAGCGTCTCGAGCTTGGCGGCCGGTTCGTCGATTCGGGCGGCATCGACGAGTCCGGGATGGCAGGCGGTCTGTCGCAGCCGAAGGAGCGCCTCGAGCACGGCGATCCGCGATCGGCCGATCCCCATCTTGCCGATCCGGCCCGACAGCTCTTGCCGGTAGTGCTCCCGGAGCTCGTCGTAGGCCTTTCGCTGCGTCTCCCCGAGCTCGCAGAAGATCGTCTGCTCGGTCTTCTCCGGGAGGTCGGAGAGCACCTGCGACTTGGTGCGGCGGAGGAGGAAGGGGCGCACCGCCCGGGCCACGACCTCCGCGGCGCTTCCCCCCCGTCCGCCGGAGAGAAATCGCTTGAGTCGGGCCGCGCTGCCGAGCTGCCCGGGATTGAGAAACTCGAAGATGCTCCACAGCTCGCCGATGTGGTTCTCCACCGGCGTACCGGTGAGTGCCAGGCGGTGACGGGCCCGGAGCAGACGACAGGCTTTGGCAGCCTGGCTGCCGGCATTCTTGATCGACTGCGCCTCGTCGAGGACGACGTAGTCAAACTCGACGTCCCGGTGCCGCATGATGTCGCGCCGGAGTGTCCCGTACGTCGTGAGGACGAGATCGGCATCGGCGAGCGACTCCGACCCCTCGGTCCGCTGGTTCCCGGTGTGGTTGACGACGCGGAGGGCGGGGCCGAACTTCGCCGCCTCCTCGATCCAATTGAAGACGAGGCTCTTCGGCACGATCACCAGCGAGGGGCGGTGGGCCAGCCCGCCGGCCGTCACGACTTGGCGCCGGCGAACGAACATCGCCAGCACCTGGATCGTCTTGCCGAGCCCCATGTCGTCGGCCAGGCATCCGCCGAGCCCCATCCGCTCGAGGAACGTCAGCCAACCGAGCCCTTCCCGCTGGTAGTGGCGGAGCGTCCCCTTGAAGCCCTCCGGTTCGTTCTCGGCCTCCGGCCGCTCACCCCGCGCCAATTCGGCGCGGATCCGGTCGAACGCCTCGTCGACGTGCGACTGCGGCTGGCCGGCGAGGAGGGCGTCGAGGAGCGCCACCTGGATACGGCCGTACCGCAGCCGCCCGTCGTGCTTCTGTGCCAGCGCCACCATCGGCTCGAACTGGGCCGCGAAGCCATCGGGGAGGATGCCGAGCGACCCGTCGGGGAGTTCCACGGCCCGGTCGCCGCGTGCGAGGGCCTCGAGCAGCGCCGGCATGTCGGCAATCACGCCGCCGAAATCGACCGACCCGGAGAGCTCGAACCAATCAATGCCGCTGGTGACGTTCCAAGCCACACTCCCGGCGGGACGATAGCGCCGGCCGGCCACCTCGACGGTCCATCCGGCCGCGGCGAGTTGCGGGACGGAGGAATCGAGGCGGGCCCTGGCGATCTCCACGTGGTGGGTGACCGTCTCCCCTTCGACCTCGGGCCGCGCCGCGGTGGCCCCGAATCGGGGAAGCATCGCGAGCGCTTCGCGTTCGGCCGCACGGTCGCGGCGAACGAACACCCGTCGTTCGGCGTCGGCGGCGCCCCCTGCCGGATCGTCGGCCTCGATCTGCATTCCGCCGTACTCGAACCACACTCTCCCGGCGAGTTGAACGCGGGGAACCGCACGGCGACGACGGCGTGCCACGTTCTCGGGGTCGGCATCGTCATCAGTCGACGTCACGGCCCGGGAATCGTCGAGGACGAGCTTCGGCCGGGGCGTCCCCGACTCGATCCGCCAGCCGGTCCAGGAGGGGAGGAGCAGCCGTGGAACGTCGGCCAGTGAGGCCAACCGCTCGATGAGGCCGTCCGACTGCGAGCCAGCCAGTTCGATCGGGCCACGGCGTTCGAACTGGTGGAGCCATCCGGCCGCCTGGGAGTTGCCGGGGGATTCACCCAGCAACAGCCGAGCGATGCGGTCGGAAAAGACAACCAACCCGGCCCGGAGAATGGCCCGCGGCTCGCGGATGTCGCGCCGCTCGCTCCCGCGCACAAGCATGCCGCGCAGCGTTGCTTTGCCGGGGCGCGGAAGCGTGGTGGGCCCTTCGCTCTCGGCCATCTCGCGGAGCGTCTCCCCGCGAAGGGACGGCGGGTCCTCCGGTTCGAGGACGAGAGCGAACTCCCAAGCCCGGCCACCATCCCAGGCCAACGGCACGACGAGTTCGGGATTGCGGCGCGGCTCCGGCTGCACGACCAGCCGGCCCTGTTCGCAGAGCATCGCCACGTGCTCGACCGCCGACTGGGCACTGATGGCGATCCGGGACACGGTCCGTCGCTCGAGCGGCTCTGGCGTGGCGGCTTCCGCCAGTGGGACGGTGCCGATGAGTCGGGCGAGGATCGCCCGCTCTTGGGCATCGACCTGATCCCAGTCGGAATCGGCCGACTGCCCGGGGCCGATGATCACCGGTCGCGGGCGCCCCGTCGCATGCCCGGCAACGTCGAGTTGCATCCGGCAGGGGATGATCACCGCGGCCGAGGCATCGGCGGAAGCGGCAAGATCGAGGAGAAAGACGAGCGCCCCGGTGGCCCGCCGTCCGTCGGCAACCGAGATGGCGCGGGTCCGCACTGCCGGCTCGACGAGGCGCCGTCGATCCTCGAGATCGGTCGCCCAGGCCGGCATCCGCACCGGGGGCTTCCGGGTCACCACCGCCGGTTCGATCTCGCGCTCCGTGCCGTCGGCAGGCTCCGCGTCGTCCGATCCGGTCGCGGCATCGCTCTCCTCGGCAACCTCCTCGCTCTCGTCGTCGGCCTCCACGTCATCGGCGGGGACGACCTGGAGCGTGATCGGCGTGTTGTCATGGATCCCAGCAAGGAGACCACGACGATCGACTTCGAGGAGGACGGCGGCGAGCACCGGACATGGATGGCCGGTCCGCCCCCGGGTGGAGCTGACCCTAGCTTCGAGCGTCATCCCGCCACGCCGGCTGGCTGACAGTTCGAGCGATACCGAGTGGGGGCCGGCACCGAGCCCTTCCCCCTCGAGCCCATCAACCGTCCCGCTGACCTGCCCGACGCGCGGGCAGTTGACCTTCACGGCAACCGCCGACCGGGCCACTTCGAGGTCGGATTTTTCGAACAGGTGGAACAGTCGTTGTTCGAGCGTCGCCATGCAGCAGGAGTCCACCGGTGTGAATGGGGATGCTGCGCGGAACGTCGCCCGAAGGGCGGTGGCGCGCAACACGCCTTTGTACCCTGCGGGGGAGGTCCATGGGGAGGGGGAGACTCAAGCGCCCCATTCCGGCCGCCGGCAGAGCCGCCGGACCATCACCTGCCGGGTGGACAACGGAGGGATTCCCTCAAGCCCGCGATCCCAGTTCCTTCACCGCGGCGATCAGTTCGAGGACGTTCTCGACCGGCGTCTGCGGATGGACGCCGTGGCCGAGGTTGAAAATGTGTCCCGGGCGCCCGGCCGCGGCGGCCAGCACATCCCCCGCCCGGCGGCGGACGGTGGCCCGATCGGCGAGGAGCACCGCCGGATCGAGATTTCCCTGGATGGCCCGATCATGGCCAATCGCCCGCCAGGCCTCGTCCAGCCCGATCCTCCAATCGACCCCGATCACGGTTCCACCGGCCTCGGCGAGGAGCGGGAGGAGGGAGGGATTGCCGGTGGCAAAGTGGACGACCGGAGCCCGCTCGAGCGCCGCCGCCATCGCCGTCCGGCTGTGGGGCAGGACGTAGCGACGGTAGTCCTCTGGACCGAGGCAGCCGACCCAGCTGTCGAAGAGTTGAACACACTGCGCTCCGGCGTCGAGTTGGGCGAGAAGATAGCGACTCACCCCCCGTGCGAGACGGTCCATGAGATCGTGCCACGCCTCGGGCTCGCGATACATCAGCGACTTCGTGTGGAGCCACGACTTGCTCGTTCCCCCCTCGATGCAATACCCGGCCAGGGTGAACGGGGCTCCCGCGAAGCCGATCACCGGCAGCGTCTCGTCGAGGCCGGCGCGCGTCTCCCGCACG
>CANGGC010000002.1 GCA_947453125.1 Planctomycetaceae bacterium
CGATGGCATGGTCACGGTTGAGCCCCGGCCGGGACACGGTGACTCCTCATCCCGCCGCGTGCCGCGCCATCCGGCCGAGGATTCCCTTGACGATGATCGTGAGGAGCGAGCCTGGCCGATAGTCGGCAGAGGCCATGTGGTCAATGCGATCCTCGGCGATCAGTCGCTCGAGATGCCCCTGCGAAAGACGCTGCTCGAACTTCTCCGGATCGAACACCGCCACGGCCTGCCCCCCCTTCTCCCGGACGAGCTTCATCGACGGGATATCGGTGTCGCCGTCCCCGAGGAACACCATCCGCTCGAACGGCACGCGCCGCTCCTGCTTCGGCATCCAGAGGTTGATCGTGGAGTTGTCCCAGACGTTGTCGATCCCCTTGTTGATCCGAAAGAGATACTGCGTCTTCGTCGTGTAGTTGATTGCCGACGCCGGCCAGACCGCCCGCCCCGTCTCGTCATAGGCATACGACGACGCGAACACCTTCCTGAATCGGGTATGGATCGAGAGCCCCTCGATCATCTCGAGGAGACCCGACGAGACGACGAAGTGTTCTATCTCGACCCCCACGCTGCGGCCGTAGGCGCCGATGTCGTCAAACCAGGCCTCGACCCCGGCAAACAGTGGCGTTTGCGCGCCATGCCTGCGAAGGAGGTCGCGCGTGACGGCTGTCCCCGCCCGCTCGGCGGCGGTGAGCAACATCCGCATGTAGGTGAGCACCTGATCGCTGTCGTGTCGCTCGGCCTCGCGGCGGCAGGCCTCCCAGAAGCCCTCGACGTCGGTCACGCCGACGCTCGGTAGGAAGCTGTGTTCGGGGAGATTCCGCGGCGCGAGCGTGCCATCGAAGTCGTAGACAAGCGCCACGCGGATCGGCGCGATCCCCAACTGCCCGGCAGCGCTTGTCATCGCCATCCTGCTTCTCCCCATCTCCGGTCCGAGAAAACCTGCCACCGGTTATACGCGCCGTA
Source organism: Planctomycetaceae bacterium (assembly GCA_947453125.1). Classification (GTDB taxonomy): domain Bacteria; phylum Planctomycetota; class Planctomycetia; order Pirellulales; family UBA1268; genus QWOP01. Next base: position 964 of record CANGGC010000002.1, read on the forward strand.
GCCTCTCCCTGGGGATCCCGGCTCGGGAAGAGCCCAAGGCTGCCGGAAGCCCTGCAAACGACGACGCTCCCCGGAGCCATGGTGGCGCCGGGGAGCGTCGATGAAAAGCATGCATCGCAGACAAGGGTCAGGGAAGGAGAACCGAGTCGATGACGTGGATCAGCCCATTCTTTGCCGGGATGTCAGTCTTCACGACCGTCGCCGATCCCGAGGCCGTGCCCACCTTCACGCCATCGGTCGCGGAGATCGACAGCTTGCCGCCGCCAGCGGTGGTGGCTTCCTTCAGCTTGACGACGTCCGCCGCGGCCACCTTGCCCGGCACGACATGGAGGAGAAGGATGTCGCGGAGCTTGTCCTTGTTCTCGGGCTTGAGGAGTTCCTCGACGGTGCCGGCGGGAAGCTTGGCAAAGGCATCGTCGGTGGGGGCAAAGACCGTGAACGGGCCGTCGCCTTTGAGCGTGCCGACGAGATCGGCCGCCCCGAGCGCCGCCGCAAGTGTCTTGAACGAACCGGCCGCGACGGCCGTGTCGACGATGTCGGGGAGGGCGGCTGCCTTCACGACCGGCGCCTGAGTGACCGCCGGGGAGGAAACGCGGACCGATTCGGGGTGGACACTTTGGACGATGACCGAATCGTTGCCGACGACATGCTCGGTGACGGTGGGAACGGAGGACGAATGGACGACCGTGCCCGACTGGACATGCCCGTTGCTGGTGACCTGTCGGCTGCTCCAAGAGGGCTGCGACGCAGCCGGGGCGTGGGTGCGACGCCCGTGAACGACCCGGCCCCGGCCCCGGTTGCAATCACCGGCCGAGGCGGAAGGAACACCAGCGGCCACGGTGACCGCGACAACGAGGAGAAAGGTGGCACAACAGCGCATGACAGGGGCTCCGGATGGGGGATATCGTCGTTCTTTGGAGAGTTATACACCGGCGTCGGAGAGGGCACAGGCGAGACGCTCTAGGTTGCCCGGGGTGCCGGGCAGGCGAACTCCCCTTCGCCCTCGACCTCACTTCTTCCGCGGAGCCCGCATCACCGGCGACTCCGTGAGCCGGAAGACGAAGATTTCCTCCCCCGTCACGGTGCTGATGTCGTGGTGCATGCTCACGGAGGGAACCTCGCAGGCGGCCTCGATCACTGCATCGAGACGAGCCCGGGAAGATTCCACAAGCTGGGTCCGGAGTCCTTTGAAGAGATCGCGACCCTTCTGGGGCTCGAGCATCACGAACAGATGCTGCTCGGCGGCCGTGAGCACCCCCTGGACGCGGATCACCATCAGATCGGCGATGAGATGCGAATGAATGGACTTCGGACCGCGGCCCATGAAGGTCTGCATGAAGCGGGCCATCCCCTCGCAAACGGCCGCCTCGATCTCCCCCTGCGATTTCACCCGGTGGCTGGTCCCATCCAGCGATGTCGAGTCGGAGTCGGCGACAACGAGCACCTCTGCCACACCATCCACCACACCCCTACTGCGGGTGAATCGTTCCCCATCAAGACCAGGCGGTGACCCAATGTGTCGCGACATGACTTTTCCCCAGAGAGTCCGACATCGAACCGATCGATTCATGGAAAGGCATGAACGATCCAAAAAAGCCCGGCGGGCAGCGGACTGACACGCTTCGGTGGGGAGCACCCCATCGCAAGCCTGTCGACAGCAGAGGCAGAAAACGCCTGCTCGACCCTAAAACGCCCTGACGGAAGCGGACAGAACCGCTCACAGATCGGTCAACGCGGGGCAGCGACTCCGCCAAAGCTGGCGGGCAGGGCGACTCGTTTGCCGAGATTCGATGTCGGAAGGTGATGCTGACGAAGCCTGTTCGTCCGAACCACTGACCCACGTCCGTATCGTACCAGCGTTGACAACCAAGGGGAAACCGCCCGCATGATATTCCCGCGTTCCACGGAACAGTCGCAGTGGAAATCCAGATTCACCACCATGCCCGGCCCCCATCAACGGCTCACTCAGCGTTCCAATCCTCTTTCCCCCGACGCCGTCCCGTATGATCGACTGATGGCGACCGACGAATCGGCTGCCCGCCGCACCGGGCCAACAGGACGCCAAACCGTGACCACTCTCTCCCCGTCGATCCCCAAGGAACTCGCCCAGATCGCCCTCTCCCTGCAGACGGAGCGATCGGGGCATTCCCCGAAGGCGGTGACGGTCGTCGCCAGCGACGAAACGGTCGTCGTCACCCTCCATGAGGCGCTCACCCCGGCGGAGAAACTCCTCGCCAGGAGCGCTGCCGGCGCCACGCAAGTTGAGAGCTACCACCGGGCCTTGTTCGCCGTCTCCTGCGAACAACTGCGAGCGGAGATCCAGCGGCTCACCGGGAGAAAGGTGAAGGAATCGGCCGTCGTCGTCGAACCGGCGACCGGGGCGATCGTCCACGCCTTCACCAGCGGCACGATCGTGCAGATCTTCCAACTCGAGCCCCACGCCCCGGTCACGCCAGCGGCCTGACGACGGCGGGCCATGCTCAGCCGATCGGGCATAAACCTCTTGGCGGCGGCCCAGCGGTCGTCACGGTATGCCCCCCTGCCGCCGGATCTCCGTGATCCCGACCCCGAGCGTGTCGTACGCGGCCGGGTCGCAGGTGAGAACGATGACCTGCAAGCCGCGCTGTGCCCCGAGGTCGAGCACGCGCTGGAGGCAGAGGAGCCGCTCCGGATCGGCGTTCACGAAGGCGTCGTCAAAAACCACCGGGAGGCTCCCATCGTGATCCTCGGCGAGGATCTCCGCCAGCGCCAGCCGCAAGCTCGCCCCGACCTGCTCCCGCGTCCCACCGGAGAGCGAGCCGAAGCCGAACGGCACGGCGCCGTCGGCGGAGCGCGTCAGCGCCACCGATCGGATCACGTCCCCGGCGAGGTCGATCGACACCTCCGCCCCCGATCCGAAGAGCCGCTGGAGATAGTCGCCAACGCGTGCCTTGAGCGGCTCGATGAACCGGTCCTCGACCGCCTGCTTCTTCTCTCGGAAGAGATCCGCGAGCAGCCGGGCCGCGGCGGCGTCGCGCTGGAGTCTCGCATGCGTGTCCACGGCCGCCGCCTCACGGGCCACCGCCCGGGCCCGGTCTTCGGCCGGATCGGAGGTGCCGGCAGCGTGGAACATCGCCAGGGCCAGTTGGCGGCGCGTTTCCGCCTGACGCATCGCCTCCTGACGCTGCTCGAGCGAATCCTGCACCCGCTTGTGATCGCGATCGAGGCTTCCGGGCTCAAGGGCTGCGCGCTGCCGCTCGATCACGGCGAGCCGATCCTCTGCCTGCCGACGGGCCGCCTCGCGCGCCGCCAGCTCCGCCTCGCGATCCTCCCCCACCTTCTCGACCAGCGCCTGCCGTCGCGAACGTAGATCGGCGAGCCTTTCCTGCTCCGTGCGAATCGATTCCGTGATCCGGGCATGCTCTGCCGCTGCCCCGTCGGCGAGCTTCTGCGCGATCTCGAAATCGGTGCTTGCCGCCGAGAGCGAGGACGCGAGCCCGCCGACCTCTCCGTCGGCCTCGCGCCGTGCCGCCGACGCCGCTTCGAGGCCGTCGGCGCGGATGAAGCCCTCGAGGGGAGTGCGGCCGATCTGGGTATCGAGCCGGGCCAGCGCCTCGTCGAGCTGCACGAGCTCGCCGAGGGCCTTCTCGTCGCCGAGGCCCTGCACGGTCGTCCGCTCCGCCCGGAGATCGTTGGCCAGCCCCGTCAACTTGGCCGCGGCGCGGCGGGCGTCGTCGATCGTCGCCACACCGAGCGCCGCGAGCCCGGCCACGAACGCCTCCCTCGCCGCATCGTGCCGCTGCGTGCAATCGGCGAGCGATCGCCCCCCGCCCGGCACGACGCGGAGCCTCGTCACACCACCGACGACGATCTCCATCCCGGTCGTGATCGTCTGAGCTTCGCCCGGAGCGAGCGTCGCGTCGCCGAGCGAGACGGCCGCGTCGCTGGCGATCAGCTCGACGCGCGTGGCGATCGCCCGTAGCTCCGCGGCCGCCGCATCGACGGCCCGCTCGAGGGTCAAAAGCGCCTCGACATCGTCGGGCTTCACTGCCGGCAGGTCGCGGATCTGCGCCCGGATCTCGTCGGCCTTCTTCCGATGGTCGAGGATCAGATCGCACCGCGACGCCAGCCCGGCCCGTTCGACACGCTGACGCTCGGCCTGCTCGACGAGGGCATGGAGCCTGGCCCGCGCGTCGGCATCGCGGTGCCGGGCCGTCAGGGCGCCAAGCGCCGCCACGGCTGCGTCGAGCCTGGCTCGCTGCGCTCCCTCGGCTGCCTTCGCACACTCGAGCTCGTCGCGGGCCGGCTGGAGCTTCACCTCCGCGGCACCGATGCGCTCGTCGAGAGCGCGGATCTCGGCGTCGGCCTGCGCGAGCGCCTCGTGGGCGCGCCGGGCCGCATCGGCGGCGACCCGCTCCTGGCCGAGGGCCAGATCGACCGCCGTCAGGGCCTCGCGGCGCTTTTCCACCGCCTCGAGTTCGCCGCGGATTTTCGCCACGCTTCGTGTTCCCTCGGCCAGCGCCCGCTCGGCCGCATCGACACCCCGGACAGCCTCGTCGAGCGCCGCGAGGGCTGCATCGGCAGCCGCGCGGGCAGCCCGTGCCTCGCTGAGCTCGTCGATCGCCTTGGCTAGGTCTGATCCGCTTTTGAGCTTCCCTTTGTCGGAGTGGGAGAGGGCGACAAGATCCTCGAGGCTGCGGGCCACCGATCCGTCCGCGGCCGATTCGAGGACGCTGCCGCCACCGATCTGCCCGAGTCGCTCGCGCAGTCTCCCCATCGATCGATCGCCCGTTCCCGTCGCGACGGGAGCGGCTCCGGCCGTCCCCTGCCACACCCAAAGATGGGCCCAACGCCCCCTGAGCCGATCGGCGACGCCACGCCCCCCTCCCACCTCATCCTCCTGGAGAAGGCGGTGGATCTCCTCTTCGGCCTCCTCGTTGTGGCGTGTCCGCCCCCCCTGCTCCTTGAGGGTCGTGCTCCCGGAGGAGGTGCCGGTGAACGTCTTCTCGATCGTCCATCGCTTCCCATCCGCCTCGAACTCCAAGACCACCGACGGATGCCCGGCATGGTGGGCCGAGCGGATCGACTGGGCGATCTCGCCGGTGGCCCGGCCACGGAGGAAGAGAGCGTGGTGGATCGCCTCGACGAGCGTGCTCTTCCCCGATTCATTCGGGCCGGCGATTACCGTCAGGCCATCCCCGAAGGGGACCGTCAGCTCCTTGTGGACCCGATAATTGCGAACCGTTACGGCGCGAAGCTTCATGGCGAGGCTCCCGCGGCAGGCTGGATGACGCCCCCCCCGCCGACGTCGCGGCAGAGGCCGTGGAGGATCCGCAGCGCCGCCAGGGCCACGGCTGCCCCTTCGCCGCCGGCCTCGTTGCGAGCGACAAGCTCGGCAGCGACTCGAGAAATGATCGGATCGGTTCGATCCGTCAGGGCCCGCATCTCCTCCTCGGAGGGAGCCAGCCGCACGCCATCGTCGAGATCGAGGCGAATGAGCCCTGCGCGCCAGTCGTCGAGGAGCGTGTCGAGACGGCTCCGATCGGCGAGCGACACCGCCCCGGAGAGGACGAGTTCCACGAGGCAATCGTCATAGCGGCTGCCGGTCGCCTCGCGGAGGATCCGATTCATCACATCGGGGCCATCGTCGCCGAGCGCCACCTCGTGCCGCAGCCAGCGGAGCTTTCCCGTCGGCAGCGCCTCGACACCCGGCATCCCCCCGCGCGTCACGGTCACCGCCGCGACATGGCCGGGACGCTGATCGGCCTTCGGGAATCGATCAATCTCGTGGGCCCCCGAATACCACGCCTTCTCCCCCACCTTGAGAAAACCGTGCCAGTCGCCGAGGGCGATGTAGTCGAACTGGTCGAGGGGAAGCCGGCCGAGATCGATGGCATTGGCCTGCCCCGCCTCCTCGCCATCGACGCTGTTGCCGAGCGTCGCGCCCCCGAAGGAGCGCGTGCTGCCGTGGGCAATGACGATCCGCGGCCGCTCGTCGCCACCCCCCGGCTGCCAGCGCCGCAGCCAGGTGGTCGGGTCGTCGGGCTCGTGCCGCCGCAGGAGCGGACAGGGAAGGATCACGGCGTCGTCTCGCTCGATCGGCTGGCGCTCGAGGAGGATGTGGAAGTTCGGAGCCACCGCCTCCCGCTGGCGGCGGAAGAAGGGACGCTCCCAGAGGCTGTTGGGGCCGCCGTGGTCGTGGTTGCCTGGGATCGCATAGACCGGCACACCGATGCTGCCGATGGCGGCGAGGGCATGCGAGATCGTGGCATCCTTCGGCGTTGCCGAATCGAAGAGGTCACCGGCGACGACGACGAACGCCGCCTTCCGCTCGCGGGCAATTTCGCCGATCCGGCGGACCGCCTCGAGCCGCTCGCGCTGGACACGGCCGCGCTGCTCCTCGTCGGCGATCCGCGCGAACGGCTTGCCGAGTTGCCAATCGGCGGAATGAAGAAAACTGGTCATCGTGGTGCCATCGAGGTTTCGAAGGGGCCCGCTGACAGGGCGGCGTATCATCGCCGATCGGCACGGGAGAGTGAATCGTTCGCGGCAGGGAGCGGTGCCGAAGCCTCGCGCCACAGGAAGAGGAGCCGGCGGGACGGGCTCGGGTGGCTCTGGCTGGAGTCGTCGATCTCGTCTTCCGTGCCCACCAACACGCGCTCGGGATGGTCTTCGATCGCCGCCACACACTCAGGCATGCGGCGGGGATCGGCCACGATCTCCGCCGCTGCAACCGGCACCCGGGCGACCGCCGCGGCCCTCCGCAGCTCCTTCACGGCGTCCCGCAGCTCATCGAGATCCGTCGTGTCTCCGGAGAGGGAGCGGACGAAGCCCCCGAACGACAACTGCCGGCCGTCGTCACGCAACCGCCGGACACGTTCCACGAGGAGCGCGTGCGTCTCGGCGGGCACGACGCTGCCGAAGGGAAGCAACGCCTCATAGGCCGCCAGAAGTCGGGCCATGGGAATGTCCTCGTCGGCCAGCTTTGCCTCCATCACGCGGCACAAAAGCTGCGCCCGCGCCTCGGCCTCGAACGCCATCTTGATGGTGGCCGTCATGGCAGGGAGGCCCCCCGCCACCGAGGCACCACAGGCATCGCAGAGAAACTCTATCCGCTGGGCGTATGCCGCGGTGGTGCGGAAGGCGAGCCATCGTGTCACCGCCAGGCTCACCACCGGCGCCATGATCATCCAGTCGGAGCCGGCGAAGAGCAGGCCGATGACGAGGGACAGGGCACCGGCAAACAGCAAGTGCACCAACAGGCAGCGGGTGGTGATCGGGGAGTAAAGGAAGACATGGCCGAGCTCGTGGCCGATCACGAACTTCAACTCGTCCTCGTCGAGGAGATGGAGGATGGAGCGATTGAGAGTCACGTCGTGGATGCCGTGCAGGCCCGGGAGCAGTCCCACGCGCAGGGCCCTGGCATTGATCTCCTTGTCGGGCACGAGGGAAATTTGACAGCGGTTTTCCCCGAGCCCCATCCGTCTGCAGACGTCTCTGACCGCCACGCGGAGCGACGCCCCGGAATGGACACCGAAGCTGGCGTGATCGGCGATATCCCCCACGTTGGTGCGACGTCCGGCCCAATGGATGAGGAGGAAGTCGAACAGCCCGACCGCTCCGGCCACGAACAGGCACATCGACTGCCAGGCCGGGACCGTCCCCAGCCGCCCCCAGGCAAAAGCAAGCAACAGGACGGTCGCCGCCAGTTCGGCGCCGACACATCCCAACGCCACGCGCTCGCTTGCCCAGAAGGCGGCGAGCAAGTCCTCGCGCCGCGGGGTGGAGAGCGAGCGGGGCCTGGGGAGAGGTCGGAGCTCGGAGGATGGGAGCATCGAACGATCCGGTGGCGATGGCTCAGAACAACGTCTGGAACAGCCCGCGGAGCATCCCCGTCGAGGGGCGGGCCCGGGTCTGGTAGAGCACGCGCCCCGGCCCGGTAAAGCGGACGACGAAGCCCTCGCCGGAGAAGAGCGAGTCCTTGAGCGATGCGGCCAGCACCACCGACTCGAAGGCCATGCCGACCGAGAAGGCGACGACGTGCCGGTTGTCGACGACAAAGCGTTCCCCCGCGCCGAGGATCTCCTCGACGATGCCGCCGTGACCATTGATGAACAGACGGCCACTCCCCTCGGTGCGGAGGAAGAACAGCCCACGCGTCGCGAGCATCCCCTGGAGACCGGCGTTGTGGAGGACGAACCGCAGCCCCGGAGTGCACGCGAGAAACGCTCCCCGCGCCACCATCATGCCGTCGTCGCCCGCCACATCGACGGCCAGGATCTCCCCCATGTGGTCAGGGGCGAGAACCAGATGCTGCCCGGGGCGCTTCGCGGAATAGACCACCGTGAAGAAGCTCTCTCCCCCGAACAGGCTCCGGACGCCCCCGGTGAATGCCCCCACACCGCTGCCCCCCCCGGCCATGTGGAGGCCGGCACGGACATCGACATCAAAACCGGGGGTCATGGCCAGCATCGACCCCGGCTGTGCGAGGACGGAGCTCCCTTCATCAAGCTCGAGTCGGAGCGCGGAGAACGCCGGGCCGTGAAGCACAGCATGGTTCATGGGCAGGCCGTCCGTGCGGTCGGTCAGAGGTCGTCGGCCTGGCTGCTCATCTTATTGCGCAGGACATAGCCCACCCCGCCGAGAGCGAGGAGAATGCCGAGAAAAATGAACAGCGCCACGAGCCGACTGACGCCGAGCACCTCGGCGATCGTGGAGACGCAGATATCGTAGATCACGATCCGGATGAACCACTGGATCATCGGCCCGAATCCACCACGTGCGGCAATGAGTCGTGGCATCGTGATCACGGCATCTGCTCCCCCTGCAAGGCAATCGATCGCGGGCTAGGCAGCATCCATGGCCCCATAACAGGGCACTCTACCCCTCGGAAAAGGGTAGGGCAAGAATCGAGCCGCCGCTCAGCGGAACTGCTGGCACCAGTAAACCGTCCCGTCGGCCGCGCGTGCCATCGCCACGCCGATCCGGCTGTGGGAGCCGAGGATGTTCGCCCGGTGGCCGTCGGAACGCATCCAGTCGGCCACCGTCTCCGAGGCCGAAGACTGCCCCATGGCGATGTTCTCCGTCACCCCCTGACCATGGGAGAGGTTGCGGTTGCGGGCCATCCAGGAGGCCTGCCGACGGGCGCCGTTCATGAGCGAGGCATCGGCGGAGAGAGGGCCGAGCCCGCGCTTGGCCCGGGCGTCGTTGGTGCGGGCCACGACCGCGGCTTCGGTTGCCGAAAGGCTCGCCCCCGAATCGGTCGCGATCGAGGGATCCTTCGCTCGGGCGACGGCCCCCGCGGCTCCGAGCCCGACGGCAGCACCGAGCGACAAGACGACGAGCGACCGAGGGAACCAGGGATTGCGCGTTGCACGCATGGGGAATCTCCTCAAGGGGAATCGAAGGCAGAACCATCACCGGCAGCCGTGCAGGTATGGAAGGCCCCCGACGGAACTGTCAACTTTCCACCCCGTCCCCGTGTCGCCCGTCCTTTCCCCAGCTTGCCCCGTCGCCACGCCGATCTCTCTGTGGCGGCGGCTTCCGGGCCTCAAGGGATCGCCTCGGCCGCTTCTTGGAGAAGCCGGACGCACGCTTCCACCATGAGTTCCCCGGCGCCGGGAGCGACGGTCGTGTTCGTCGTCTCGTAGCCCCCCCCGACCGATGCGGCCCGTGTCGGCACGTAGATCGTCTCGCCGTGGTTGGCGAGTTCGACGACGAGCGTCGTGCGGAACGGGCTCGCGTTCTTGATCGCCAGGCCATGCTCCACGAACGACTCCCCGGGAAACGCCACCACGGCCACGTCGCGGCCGAGCGTGATCACCTGCACGCCGAGCGGCATCGTGTTGCCGGAGCCGGCGAGCTTCTTCGAGAGCCCCCAGCCGAGCCACTCGAGCGACTCCTCCTGATCAATGTCGTGGCGGAGGTTGTCGATGATCAGCCGGCGGTAGGCATCGACATGGGCGAGAAAGTCGGGCTTCGCCCCCGCCTTGATCTCCCCGAGGAGCTTCTTGGCGGCAGCGACCTGCTCCGGGGTGGCGTCGAGGATCGGCACATCGACCGTTGCCGTGCGCACCTGGAGGCGGGGCGCTTCGACCGGCACCAGCGCCGGCAGGCCGGCCACGATCGAACGACCGATCGAGGAACCGATAAAGTCCGTCTTGTTTGCTTCGGACTTCGTCGGATCGACATGGTTGATGTTGCCGCAGCAGCCATTGCCGAACAGTGAGACGACGCCCCCGCCGAGGGCATCACGGATCTCGCGCTCGATGAAAAACGGAAAATCGGCGCTGTATTCGGTGCCGCCGACGGTGTCGAGGTGGAGGGCGAAGGAGGAGAGGAGCCCGCGCGGCTTGCCGCCGGCATCATCGAAGCGGACGACACCGATCTGTGCATCGATCGGCCCGGCGGGGCGTATCGCTCCCGGGGTGTCGATCTTGGCCCAGGTGCGCACCGAGCCATCCTTCATAAGAAACCGGCGATTGAACGAGACCGGCGTCTCCTGGAGGGCGTTCCCGGCTGTCACCGTTACCTCGGTCGCCGCCCTATCGGCCTGCTTCACTGCCGCTACGAGCCCGTCAATCAGCCTCGGCACATAGGGCATGCGTTCGGCGGCAGCGCCGGTCGGCTTTCGCCCGGTGACGAACTGAAACAGCTCTTTGGTGTAGTCGGGGCCGGTGTGGGTGTGGGTGGCGGCGAGACAGACGTTCGCGCCCGGAATCCCCGTTTCACGCTCGACAGCCTCGCGGACGACGTCGGTGAGATCGGAGGCGATCACGATCAGGTCGCAGCAGATGATCGCCGCCGCGGTGTCCCCTTGGCGGAGCACCAGCGCCTTGGCATGGAGCGGATCCTTCGTGCCGGTGGAGAGCCGCTCGAAGTAGTAGCCGCTCATCGGATAGGGGCCGGCGGGCGTGATGTCTGCCGTGGCGACGCCGGCCCGCAGCGGCGCCTCGGCAGCCGGCAGCGCAGGAAGAGCCAACGACATCCAGGCCAGGGCCGACACGATCAACGACTGCATCATTCCCTTCATCCCACCGACATTCCCGCGACGGCAAGCCATGACTCTTCTCCTGTTTGGATTCCACGTCCCAAGCGCGACTGCCAGCCCCCGAACCCGAGCCCAAAAGCGTCCCGTGCTCAGCCCCGTGTGCCGAAGCAGCGAACCGGGAAGAGGGGCATGAGCTCGCCGACGACGTCGAGCTTCTGCGGATGCCCCGGCGGCAGCGATGCCGCCTCCTCAATCTGCGGCGGACCGGCGGCGAAGTTCCTCGCGATCTCGTCGGCACTGAGGGCCCTCGCGTAGATCGCGACCAGCGCGATCTCACCGCGCCAGGGGCGGTCGCCGCTGACTTCGTTCCCGACGACGAGCCGGCAGTCGTCGGGCCAGCGGTTCATGTCGCCGGCCACGGTATTGGTGGCCACTTCCTGGCCGTCGAGGAAGAGACGGACGACACCATCGGGGGTGCGCGTGGCGACGAGGTGCGTCGGCCGATGGACGGCCGTGCCGTCGGGCGTTGGCGTGGCGGGGGTGCCGTTGTCGCTGGTGGTGCTGGTTCGCAGGCGGAGCTCGTAGCGCCCCTTCTCCTGGACGAGCGACAGGCTGCGCTTGCTCCTGTCGAGCGAGAGACTGACGATCCGTGCCGGGCCTGTCTGCTCCCCTTCGGCAGGAGTGATCCAGACTTCGAGCGAGAATTGCTGCGCTTGGCGGAGGGCCTGCGTGAGTCGCCTCGCCGGGCCGTCGGAGGCGATCACGACCGGGAGATCGAGCCCCATCCGGCCGGCCTGGAATCGGACCCCCTGCGGCTTGTCGATCCGCAGATCGATCCCCTCGCCGACACCGGCCCGGTCGGGAATCACTCCGTTCACGATCGCTTCGAACGTGTAGAGCGCCTGGAGGCCGTCGACGACCCGTTCCGGGGGCTCGTCGGCCCGGGCCCACGAAAAGCCGATCGACGCGATCGCGCCAAGGAACACGGCCGCCCGGATCGCGCTGCCAAGCAGGGCGCGGCGAGGCAGCGGCGGGAAGGGAAGCGCGGGCATGGCAGCGACGAGGAAAGGGATGGTCCGACCCTGCCGCCATGATAGCGATCGGACGGCCCGTCCTCCGCCGGGCTCCGACCCCCACTGGGCCCACGCCGGTCGAACGGGGAGATAGACTTTGGCAGTTGGAGACTTTCCCGTCCCGCGAGCCTTCCCTTCCACCATGCCCACCTACGTCTACGAAGTCGTCAAGCCGGACGGCACCGGCGGCGACCGATTCGAACTGCTCCAGTCGATGTCGGAGCCGGCGCTCCAGCAGCACCCGGAGACGGGGAGGCCGGTTCGCCGCGTGATCACCGGCTTCGCGATCGGTGGCAAGAGCACCGACATCGGCAACCCGAAGCTCCTCTCCGACCGAAACCTCGACCGGCTCGGGTTCACGAAATACGTGAAGAGCGGTGATGGGAAGTACGAGAAGACGGTGGGGAGCGGGCCGAGCCAGATCTCCGCCGATCAGGAGCCCTGAGCCCCCGGCATCACGACAGCCGACACACAACGGCGAGTCATTGCTGCCGACAAGCTCTTTCCGGTGCGAGAACGCGACGGCCAACTCTCTCAGTCGAGGCGCCAGCGGGCGATCGTCGCCAGGCGGTCGCGCCTCCGCCGCCCCCTGCCGATGAGGGCAAACCGATCGACGCGGGCCGTACGATGGCGGGCCTGCACTGTTTTGTCGCGTCGTTTTCGGATTCCACCGATGAACACTCGCGTTCCCCTGTCAGGCACGCCGCAGGCATGAAGCGACTCCTCACGATCCTCGGCGCGGCCGTCGTTCTCCGGGTTGTCGCCGGCATCGTAGCGGAGTACCCCGGCTATATCCCGACCCCCGACTTCCATACCGACTTCCTCGCCGGCCGGGAGGACACGTTTGCCGTCGGTGGCTATCGGGTGGCCTTCGTGGCCCATATCCTCGCCGGACCGCCGACGCTCCTCCTCGGCCTGCTGCTGGCAGTCCCGGCCCTGCGTCAACGGGCGCCGTACTGGCACGCCCGGCTCGGGCGGTTGGTCGTGGCCCTCGCGCTGTTCGTCGTGGCGCCGAGCGGCCTGGTGATGGCCCGGCACCCCCTTCCCTCGCTCCCGGCGCCGGAGCGGGCCGTGGCCGGCCTCGGATTCGCGACGCTTGCCTTCCTCACCGGCGTTACCGCCGCGGTCGGCTTCTTCGCTGCCCGACGCCGCCGGTTCGCCGAGCACGAGCGATGGATGATGCGCCTTCTCGCCCTGCTCGTTTCGGCGGTAGTCCTGCGAGTCATCGGGGGGGCAACGTCGCTGTTGCTCCCCGACGCCCCCTGGAGCTATGCGGCGAACGCTTGGGCCAGTTGGCTCCTGCCCCTGGTCGCCGTCGAGGCCTGGCATCGCGCCGCGCACCGCGAAACGATCACGGCAGATCGAACGAGCCCGGAGGCGTGTCGGCCTCCGGCGTGATCAACGAAAGTCGCACGTCGAGCGGCAGGCTGCCAACGTGAAGGAAGTGGACCGAGCCATCGGCAAACAGCGCCATCACACCACCGGCATGGCACCCCTCATCGCTCCCCATCAGCACCTCCACTCCATCGTCTTCTCCGCCCATCCACGGCATCGCCCTCCCCTCGGGCGACTCGATCACGAGAATCGTATTCCGATCGGCGCTTGTGGCTTCTTCGCGCGTCGCCGATCGATCGGGGCGGACGAGCCCTTCCGGGGAGACGACGAGATGGTACGTCGTCTTACCTGCGGGAGCCCGCAGCGACGGGCAGCGGTAGGGCTCGGCCGTCGCCACCGCCGCCGCGGCGTTGGCCGGATCGTCCCACGGTTTCTCCAGATCGATCGCCCCTGCTGCTGCCCCTTCGTCGAGGTGGGGAAGGAGGAGGACGCGCCAACTGTGGAGCGGATGCCCCTCGGCATCGACGGAGAACGGTGGCGGGAGGGATCCATGCTCGCGCGAATAGGCGTCGATCGCCCTGCCGATCAATTTGAGATTGTTGGCGCACTGCGACCGTCGTGCCGCTTCCCTCGCGCCTCCCCGCGTGACGGGAAGGAGGAGGATGACGGCGGCGACGACAACCGCCGCAACCGCGAGCAGCCGCCCGGCGATCGAGCCGCGCCGTCCCGTCCGACGCCTCCCCGGCCGGGAGGACTTTCCACAACCATCCATCACTTCCTCCGATCCTTCCCCGTCCGCCCCTTGCGAGCCGCGATTATCCTACCGGGGGTCGATTCGCCAAACCTTTCCCAGCGGCCCACGCACCCCACCGCCGCGGAGATCCGCCTTGTCTTTCAACCTCCCCCTGCTCCGACACCTCGTTCCCGCTGCCGCGGCGTGGCTCGCACTAGCCGCCTCGGCATCCATGACCCGCGGCGCCGACGCCGATGCGTTCTTCGATGGTGGACACATTCCGCGCATCGAAATCCGTCTCGCCGAGGGGGCTGCCGACCGGCTCCGCGATGATCCGCGGAGCTACGTCCCCTGCACGCTCACGATCGATGCCGACTTCGTCCTCGAGGATGTCGCCATCAAGCTCAAGGGCTCGGCGGGGAGCTTCCAAGGGCTCGACGAGAAGCCTGGCTTCACCGTCAACATGGATCGCTTCCACCCCGGCGCACGCTTTCACGGGCTCGACAAGTTTCACCTCAACAATGCGGCCCAGGATCCGACATTCCTCACCGAGTGGCTCGGCTCGCAGCTGTTTTCCGCAGCCGGCATCCCCGCCGCACGCGTCACCCACGCCCACGTGCTTCTCGATGATCGCGACCTCGGGCTCTACGTCTTCAAGGAGGCAATCGACCGGGACTTCCTCGACCGCCACTTCGACGACTCGAGCGGCAATCTCTATGACGGCGGCACGGCGGTCGACCTCGACGAGCTCGTCGAGCGCGACGAGGGGAAGCAGGGCGTGCCCGGCGCCGATCTCAAGGCGCTCGTCGAGGCCTGCCGCGCGGCGGATCCGGCGGATCGGCAGGCGGCGATCAGCGAGCGGCTCGACATCGATGCGTTCGTGACGTTCATGGCCCTCGAGCTGATGACCGGCCACTGGGACGGCTACACCACCGCGCACAACAACTACCGCGTCTACGCCGATCCGGCGAGCGGCGGCCGGATCCGCTTCCTCCCTCATGGCATGGATCAGATATTGAGCGATCCCGGCGCTCCGATCCTCGAGATGCCCCCGACGATCGTTGCCGCCGCCGTGATGGGGGTGCCGGAGTGGCGGGGGGCGTTCCGCGATCGCCTCCGGGAGCTCCTGCCGCTGTTCGACGCGGAGGCAGCGATCCTGCCGCAGCTCGATTCCGTCGCCGAGCGCCTCCGTCCCGCCGTCGTGGCGACGGGCACTGAAGCGCTCGAGGCCTGGGAAGGGGCCCTGGGCGAGCTCCGCGACCGGATCGTTGCCCGCGACGTGCATCTCCGCGAGCAGGCCGAGGCCCCCGAACCGGAGCCGATCCAGTTTGACGGCGCCCGCCGCGCCGGGCTTGCCGGATGGACCCCCAGGGTCGACAGCGGCGAAGCAGACCTCGAAGAGACGGCCGGGGACGATGGCCGAAGGGTGTTGCGGATCGCCGTCACTGGCGCTCCCCCCGTGATCGCGTCGTGGCGCGTAGCGGTGCCGCTGCCGGCGGGCCGATATCGCTTCGAGGGGCTGGCCTGCGGAGAGGGGATCGAGGCCACGGAGGACGAGACCGGCAGCGGTGCGGGCTTGCGGATCTCCGGCGGCCAACGGAGCCAAGCTGTCGATCGCGAGGGGGAATGGACGCCTCTTGGCTATGAGTTCACGCTCGAGGCCGCGGCGACCGTGGAACTCGTCGCGGAACTACGGGCCACCGCAGGCCGCGTCTCCTTCAACGCCGACTCCCTCACGCTCCTACGACTTTCGGAGCCATAGACCGGGCAAACAGACCTCATTCCTGCTGCATCGACTTACGTGCCGATTTCGAGATCGCCACCACCGCCGGATGCTGCATCCGCTTCTCGACCGAGATCGCGTAAAAACGTTCGCGGAGCTTCTCGGCCCGGCCGATGACACCGACCCGGTAGGCCCGCCTCACCTCCTCCTCGACAACGGACGGCGCGGCAAACACCCCCTCCCCTTCCGCCCCAAACACCTTGAGCAACGCGCTGTCGGCAAACTCGCCCCGGATCGTCGGCCGAATGCCGTTGTCGTCGAACCATTGCTCGAGTGATCGGCCGAGCACGCTGTTGCCCAGCGGCATCAGGAACGGGGCGCCGTTAAGCGACGCCGGAAAATCACGGCGGTGGTGCTTGAGGAGGCTGGCCGCCCCGAAGAACGTGACGCCACTCTCCCCGAGGAGATGGTTGTAGGCACGCAGCCCGATCTGAGGGTTGACCGGGCTGTCGCTCAACACGACGTCGAGTTCGTGGAGGGCCAGCTGCGCCATCAGCCGGTCGGGGGCACCGTCGATGCAGGTCACCCGCACGTCCCCCTCGAGATGAAAGGCGGGGCGGAGCAGACGATGGACCACGAGCTTGGGAAGGGTGTCAGCAACGCCCACAACCAGCCGGATCGCCCCGCCGGTCGGCCGGCCGCGGACGACATCCTCGAGCTCCCGACCGAGCGAGAAGATCTCGTCGGCATATCGGTAGACGGTCTTTCCCGCTTCGGTGAGGGTCATTGCCCTTCCCCGCCGCTCGAACAGCGGCGTCTTCACCGATTTCTCCAGCGCCTTCAGCTGGGCACTGATGGTCGGCTGCGTCAGGTGGAGCGACCGACAGGCCTTCGTGATGCTTCCCTCGCGGGCGACCGTCCAGAAATAGAGCAGATGGTGGTAGTTCAACCAGCGCACGGCGGGCCTCCATGAATCGTTTTTTTGAATCTATTGAATAGTATTCATCGAATTGCTCAATGAATCCAGAGGCCCTAGAAATGTCGATGAACTCCCCTGCCGCTCCGTGGCGTGGAAACCGCGGCCGATTGGCTGCCGCACTCCACCCACCGTGAACCCAGCCATGGCATCCCCGCTTTCCCACGATCCCCACGGCCCGGCCACCACTTGGCGGCAGCTCGCCAAACTCCTCACCAGCGAGCGTCGGGACGTGGCCACGATCCTGGCCTTCGCCCTCGGCGTTGGGCTGTTGTCGGTGGTCACGCCGGCCGCGATCGAAGCCCTCGTCAACACCGTGGCCTTCGGGGTGCTGCTCTGGCCGGTGATCGTCCTCGCCCTGGTGACCCTCGGATTCCTGTCGTTTGCAGCCTGCCTCCGGGCGATGCAATCGGCCGTGGCCGAGTATGTCCAGCGCCGGGCCTTCGTCCGCACCGCCAGGGCCTTCGTGACAGCGTTTCTGCGCTGCGATGCCGACACGCTGGCGCGCAGCAACCCGACCGACATCGTCAATCGCTTCTTCGAGGTGGCGTCGGTGCAGAAGTGCGTGGCGACGTTGCTCGTCGACGGCGTCCAGATCGCCATGACGACGATCGTCGGGCTCGCCGTGCTGGCGTTCTATCATCCTTACCTGCTCGTGTTTGCCGTCGTCATGGTGTTCCTCCTGGCATTCCTGCTCCTCGTTCTCGGCACAGGCGGCGTGCGCACGAGCATCGCCGAGAGCGCGGCGAAGTACGAATTTGCGGCCTGGCTCGAGGACCTGGCCCGATGCCCCCGCTCGCTCCGCAGTCAGAGCGGCCTGACGTTCTCGGCCGAGCGGGCCGAAGAGCGGATTGACGCCTATCTGACGGCGCGACGGCGTCACTACTCGGTGGTCTGGCGGCAGGTCGTCTTCGCCCTGGCGATCGAGGTCCTGGCGAGCACTGCTCTCCTCGGTCTGGGTGGATGGCTGGTGATCCAACGGCAGCTCAACCTCGGCCAGCTCGTGGCCGGGGAACTGATCGTTACCCTCGTGCTCTCCGCGGTGTCAAAGATCGGGAAATATGCCGAGGTGTTCTACGATCTCCACGCAGGCCTCGCGAAGCTGGCGATCGTCGACCAACTCGATGCCGAGGTCGACGGCGGGGAACAACTCCCCGAGAGTCTCGGCCCGATGGCGGTGGCCATCGATGCCGGAAATGGCGAGGAGCCACATCGGCGCGTCGAGTTGGCTGCCGGAGGCCACGCGGCAATGAACGCCAACGCCGGCAGCACGGCTTGGCTCGAGGCCCTGGCGCTGCTCCGCTCCCCGCCTGCGGGGACGTTTGAACTCGACGGCATTGACGGGCGATCGCTCGACAGGCCCGCCGCCCGTGAGCAGGTGGCCCTCGTCGGCGCCCCCGAGACGTTCGCCGGCACCGTGGCCGAAAATCTCCGCGCTGGCAGGACGGCGATTTCGGCAGCCGATCTCCGCGCGGCGCTCGAGACCGTGGGGCTCGCTTCCCGGATCGCCCGTCTGCCGCTCGGCATGGCGACGCCCTTGGCTGCCGACGGATTCCCCCTCGATCCCATCGAAACAGCCCGGATCACACTCGCCCGGGCGATCGCCGGCCACCCCCGGCTCCTCCTCATCGACCGCCTCCTCGACGGGTTCGATCTCGACGGGGATGCCGGACTGACCGACTCACTCTTCGGCCCGTCGTCTCCCTGGACCCTCGTCGTCGCCAGTGCCCGTGACGACGTCCGTCGGCGATGCGACTCGACCCTGGAGGCATCGTGATCATGGGATCCCGCACCGCCCCCACCGCGCCCCCCCTTCCCGCCGGCGTGGCCACGCCACGGAGCGTCCGTCGCTTCGCCACGGTGGCGATCCTGATTTTCCTCGCTTCCCCATTCCTCCTCGCCTTTGTCCCCTGGCAGCAGACCGTCCAGGGGCGGGGGGACATCATGGCTTTTGCGCCGGTCGATCGGATGCAGGTCATCGAGGCGATGGTTTCCGGGCAGATCAGCCAGTGGCACGTCGTCGAGGGACGCCGGGTCAAGAAAAACGATCCGGTCGTCGATATCGAAGACAACGATCACGAGCTTGCGGCAAGATTGGAGGCGCAGCGGAGCTTCCTTGCCGGCCGGCTCACGGCCGCCGAGCGAGAGGTGGACGAGCAACGGGCGGCTGCGGAAGCGCAGGTGGCGGCTCGCGAGGCGGCGATTCGTGCCGCCACGGCCAATCGGGATGCCGCCAAGAAGTCGATCGAGGTCGCCCAACACGTGGAGGCCAACGCCACCTTCGCCGAGGAGTACGAACGCAACCGCTTTCAGATGTTCGAGGATCTGTTCACCAACCCGCAGTTCGGCGGGCTGGAGAGCCGGATCTCCCGGGACGAAGCCCGAATGCGGGCCGATCGGGCCGCCACCGACACTGAGAAAGCCAACGCGGAGATAGAGCGGGCCGAGGCGTTCCTCCTCACCCAGGAATCTCTCCTCGTGCAGGCCGATGCGGCCGGGCTGTCGGCGATCGCCGTCGCCCGCGGCAACCTCCGCAAGAGCGAGCAAAACCTGTTCACGATCCAACGCGATCTCCAGGAAATCGACACCCGCGTCGAGCGTTTCAAAGACCGCATCGTGCTCGCCCCCTGCGACGGCACCGTTTACAGGGTGGCCTCCAACGTCAGCCGGGGAGGCCAATTCGTCAAGGAAGGGGATGAGTTGTGCACGATCGTCCCCGACACCAACGACCGGGTCGTAGAACTCCTCCTCGACGGCAACGACGCGCCGCTGGTCCTCGCCTACGCGGAACAGACGGGCTCTTTCCCGCATGTCCGACTTCAATTCGAGGGCTGGCCGGCCGTGCAGTTTTCGGGCTGGCCGGAGCTCGCCGTCGGCACGTTCGGCGGCAAGATTCGACAGATCGATTCGGCCAGTGGGAGCACCGGGAAGTTCCGAATCCTCGTGGAGCCCGATGCCCAACTCGCCGGCGACACCTGGCCCGATCAGCAGATGCTCCGCCAGGGCAACCAGGCGATCGGCTGGGTATTCCTCAACCGGGTGCCGCTCGGGTACGAGATCTGGCGGCGACTCAACGGCTTCCCGCCGGTCCTCGCTCCCCCCTCCAAGGAGTCGGGGGGGAAAGAGAGCAAGCCACCGAAGGTCAAGGTCGGATGACTTCGAGAGCGGGCGTGCCGAACTTCACGCCGATCCTCACTGCCGCGACCCTCGCTTTCCTTCTCGCGACCTCCGTCGTGGCGAAGGAACCGGGACGGTTCGTCCCCTCCGGCCGGCCGACCCCCGTCGCCCCAGAGCGGGGCGACCTGCCACCGACGGTGATCACGCAATCGTTCCTCGATCTCGTCGACGACGCCGAAGGCTCCGATCCCCGCCCCGAAGCCATCAGCGGAGACAACGCCCCGGCCCCCCCGCGGGCCGAGGTTGGCCCCCGACCAGATCCGGTCATGGCCATCCCTGCAGCCAAGGCGCCAGAGCGTCAAAGCGAGCGCCTCCCGGCCCCTCCCGCGAAGGCTAGCGCCGGCAGCACCGTCGCGCCTCCGAAGCCCTCAGCGGCTCTCGAGCTTCCCGACCTCTCGCTCGACGACCGTGACGAACCGTTGACGCTCCAGGAGGTGCTTCAGAGCGTCCTCATCCATTACCCGCTTCTCCAGGCGGTGGAGCGCGAACGGGGGATCGCCTCGGGCAAGCTGACCTCCGCGATGGGCGCCTTCGACACCAACGTCAATATGGCAGGCAACGCCCTCGCCCCGGGGACCTACGAGAACTACCGATCCGATTTCGGCCTCTCGCAGCAATTCATGACCGGAGGCATCAGTGCCTTCGGAGGATTCCGCACCGGCTATGGCGATTTCCCCACCTACAATCTCGCCCAAAAGACGGCCAACGCGGGGGAATGGCGGGGCGGCATCACGCTCCCGGTCGCCAAGAACCGCGACATTGACCGTCCCCGCGCGGCACGCGCCCAGGCCGAACTCGACGTCGCCCTCGCCGAGCCGACGATCGAGCGTGGCCGCCTCGATTGGATGCGTGCCGCCGCCAGGTCGTATTGGGCATGGCAGGGGAGCGGGGAACGCTACGGCGCCGGTGAGCGGCTGCTCGACCTCGCCGTCCGCCGCGACGGTGAATTGGAACAGAAGGTGGCGCGGGGCGCGACGGCCAACATCGAACGGATCGACAACCAGCAAAACATCGCCCTCCGCAACGGTCTCATCGTTCAGGCCGATCGGGCGATGCAGCAGGCCGCCATCGACCTCTCCCTCTTTCATCGCGATGCCGCTGGCCGACCGCTGCTCGCCCGCCGCAGTCGGATGCGGCAGGTGCCAGACCCGGTGCCGCCCACCGTCCTCCTCTATCAGGATTCGCTCGCCCGAGCGCTCGGGTCGCGGCCCGAGTTCCAGCGGCTTTCCCTGCAGCGGGAAAAGCTCCTCGTCGAACGACGGCTCGCCTCCAACCAGACGCTTCCCAACCTCGATGGCCAGCTCACCGGAAACCAGGATGCCGGCTTCGGCAAGAGCGCCCTTTCCGGGCCCGACGGCCTCGATCGGCAGGTGTTGCAGGCGTCCTTGATCTTCCAACTGCCGGCCCAGCGGCGCGAAGCCCGCGGGCGGCTGCAGACGGCCGAGTCGCAACTCATGCAGATCGACCGACAGCTGAGCTACGCCGAGGATCAGGTGCGGGCCGAGGTCCAAGATGCCTTCTCCCTGCTCGAAAGGGCTTACGAGTTCCACAAGCAGGCCCGCACCCGCCTCGACCTCGCCCGCCTCGTGGCCGGAGCCGAGCGCGAACAGCTCCGCCTCGGACGCAGCGACGTCCTCCGCGTCACCCTCCGCGAGCAGGCGAAGTTCGATGCCGAGATCTTCGAGATCTCGGCCCGCCAGGAGTTCTGGCGGGCCGAGAGTGATCTTCGTGCCGCCGACACGTCGCTCGGCCCGGAGAGCCCGGGGCTCCTCCGGGAAATGACGGTTCGGCAGGGGCCTCTCGACGAGTGACGCTGAACGCTCGTCACTCGTTCTGCGACTCACGCCCACGGGCCGTCGAGATGCAATAGCGGACCCAGTGATCCATGTTCTCGTTGAAATAGCCGACGCTGCCGTCGGCACGGAGCGCGTGGCCACCACTGGGATGGTTGCTGCTCCACCCTCGGCAGCGTTGGTCGCCAGCTCCCTGCTGCCAGGCAGGGTTGGTGTTGTTGAGCGGCTTGAGGAGGCTGTCGACGACGGCGTTGGGGTTCACCCACGCCGCATCGGGCAGCGAGTTGTAGTCGAACGAGGCACCGTTGCCACCGCGCCAGTGCATGTTCTCGAACACCGCCACTGTCCTCGACGTGCCGTCGACGATGTCGGAAAGCCGCCGGGGACCGACCTGCTTGAAGACACCGTTGTAGTTTGCCTGCTCGTTCATGCATTCCCCGTTCACCCACGGCGTTCCCGCCC
>CANGGC010000003.1 GCA_947453125.1 Planctomycetaceae bacterium
ATACCCCCCCAGCTTGGCGGCAGTCTACCCGATCATCCCGGCTCCTCCATCAGGCCGCCGTCGTCCCAGACCCCTCCCCGCGATCCGGGGCCGACGGCAAACCAGAGCGTGACGACCGCCATGAGGAGGGCGAAGACGAGGACGAGCGTCAGGGCGATCCCCATGGCGCACCCCGCCTGGCCGTCGTTGGTGCGGTGGGAGGAGAGTTGGGAGTCGGTGAGGGGCCCCCCGGTGTCCCCCGGTGCGGATGACGGCTCGCTGTTGACCGAACTGTCGATTGCCAGCAGAAAGGCCCTCGCATAGCGGAAAAGCCACATCGGCAGCGCCACCGCCACCGCCAGACAGGCGGCGAGGGCCTGCTCGGCCGAGCAGCCGGCACCGAGGACGAGGAGGCCATAGAGGGCGATCGTCGTCAGGGCCGTGACGCCGTAATTGATGTAGATCGACCCGAGGTAGAAGCCCGGTTCGCGGCGGAAATCGAGGCCACAGGCGGGGCAGCGGGGCTCCATCCGGAACCATCCGGCAAACAGGCGGCCCGTGCCGCACCGGGGGCAGCGGAGGCGGAGGGCGTGGCGGAGCGGGGCGGGCAGGCTGAGCCTCGGTAGACGGGGCGGGGATGGACGGTGCATGGGTGGACGGGGCGGGGATGCCGCCGGAGCCTCCGGGGAACCGTTGCCATCGGTGCACGCGTCGCGACCGTGAGGGGGGGAACGGCGGGCAGGCCAATCGGCCGAAACCCCTGTGTATGGTATCGGAGTGGGGGCGGGCGCGCCGTCGGTCTCCGCCCGGGGCGTTGGATTCATGAACGACAACGAAGAATACGTGCGGGAGTTCCTCGTCGAGTCGGCCGAGAATCTCGACCAACTCGATCAGGACCTCGTCGCCCTCGAGGAGAACCCGCGCGATTCCCAACGGCTGGCGAGCATCTTCCGCACCGTTCACACGATCAAGGGGACGAGCGGATTCTTTGGCTTCGCCAAGCTCGGAGCGATCACGCACAGTGGCGAGCATCTCCTCGGCCAACTCCGGGACGGCAAGATCGATCTCGACGACGACGTCACCGGTGTGCTTCTCACGCTCGTCGATGCCGTCCGCTCGATCCTCGAGCGGATCGAGAAGACGGGAGGGGAAGGGGAGAGCGATTTTCACGATCTCTCGCAGTCGCTCGACCGGGTCGCCTTCGAGGCGGCCAAGCGCCGGGAGGACGGCGGCGTGGTCATCACCCGCCTCGTTCCGCCGCCGCCTGAATCGGCACCGGCACCCGCGCCTCCCACCGCGATCGAGGAGCCAGTGCCTGCCGACCCGGAGCCCACTCCGGCTACGGCGCCCGTGACGATCGAGGCGCCCGTCGCAGCAGCGGAGCGTGTCACCGCGGAGAAGCCTGAGTCGCCAGCCGCGCCGATTGCGCCTGCCATCGCGCCGGCGATCACGATGACCGCCGAGGTGGAGGCTGACACGGTGCCTCTCTCGACGGCCCAGGTCGTCGCGCCCGAGGCAGTCACGGCCGCCGCTCCGCCCAGCCCGGCCCAGCCGCCGGCCGCGCGAACGAGGCGGCCGGCCGTGTCGGAGCAATCGATCCGCGTCGATGTCGGCCTCCTCGGGACGCTCGTCGATCTCGTCGGTGAGCTTGTCCTCGCCCGCAACCAACTCGAGTCGACCGTCCGCCACAAAACGGCCACCCGGGGTGACGAGCACCCCGAGCTCCTCAAGGTCGTCCATCGCATCGACACCGTCACCGCGTCGCTCCAGGCGGCGGCGATGAAGACGCGGATGCAGCCGATCGAGCAGGTGTTCAGCAAGTTTCCCCGCATCGTCCGCGACCTGGCCGTGATCTGCGGCAAGGAAGTGACCCTCGAGATCGACGGGGCCGACACCGAACTCGATCGTTCGCTCGTCGAGACGATCCGCGATCCCCTTACGCACCTCGTCCGCAATGCCGTCGATCACGGCATCGAACCGCCCGAGGTGCGCGTGGCCCGCGGCAAGCCGGCGGCCGGCCGGCTGTCGCTGCGGGCCTACCACGAGAGTGGTCAGGTGATGGTCGAGATCCGCGACGACGGTGGCGGGATCCCGGTCGACGTCGTGCGGAAGAAGGCGGTGGCCAAGGGACTTGTGAGCGCCGAACAGGCCGCGCTCCTCTCCGATGAACGCGTCCTCCAATACATCTTCGAGCCGGGGTTCTCGACCGCCGCCAAGGTCACCGACGTGTCGGGCCGTGGCGTCGGCATGGATGTGGTGCGAACGAACATCGAGGCGATTGGTGGAGCGGTCGACATCGGCAGCGTCCCCGGCGCGGGAACCACTGTCCGGGTGCGGATCCCGCTCACGCTGGCGATCATCCCGGCGTTAATCGTCTCCGCCGGCAGCCACAGGTTCGCGATCCCCCAGGCCGCCGTCCGCGAATTGATCGCGCTCCGCGCCGGCACCAATGGCCCGGCGATGGCGGTCGAGGGGCTCGAAGGGGCACCAGTGATGCGCCTCCGCGGCAGGCTCCTGCCGCTGGTGTTCCTCGGGGAACTCCTCGGCCTCGAGGCCCTCGCCGCCCCTGGCCAGCCGCCGCGGGGCACGGTCGTGGTCCTCCGCAGCGACGAAGTCGAATACGGCCTCGTCGTCGACGGTGTCACCGTCAGTGAGGACATCGTCGTCAAGCCGATCGTGGCGGTGCTTGTGGCGCTGGGGCTGTATGCCGGCGCGACGGTCCGCGGCGACGGTGCCGTGGTGCTGATCCTCGACCCCCGCGGCATCGCTCATGCCGCGAAGGTGCCCCCCCGGCCCGCATCGGATCGCCTCGCGGAATCCGCTGCCGCTGAGGTTGTGCCGCTCGACCGCTACCTCGTCTGCGAATCGCCGGCGGGGCGCGTCGTCGCCGTGCCGCTGGAGGAGGTCGCCCGCCTCGAGACGTTCCCCTGTGAACGGATCCAGCACGCGGCCGGGCACATGGTGGTGCATCGCGAGGGAAGGTTGACGGCGATCGCCGACGTCGACGCCGTCCTCACCGGCGCGCCGCAACCGGTCGACACTCCGGCCGTGACCGCCGTGATCCTCTCGGCGACGCTCGGCGAGGTGGCCCTCCGCGTCCGCCGGATCCTCGAGGTGGTCGCGCCTGAGGCGCCGATCAACCGCGATCTGCGCGCCCGCGGCGTGCTCGGTACGATCGCCGTGGCCGGTCGGGCCACCGAGGTGATCGACGTCCGGCACGCCCTCCCCGGTGCCCCTCCCACCACCGCCACCCCCGGGGTGACGGCATGACGCGTGCCACGGAGGTGATCGACCCGGTGAAGCCGGCGGCGGAGACGCGCCGGTTCTGCACGTTTGTCGTGGCCGGCCGGGCTTTCGCGGTCGATGCTAGCGCCGTGCAGGAGGTGTTTCGGGGGACGGTGACGACGCCGGTGCCACGGGGGCCGAAGGCGATCCGTGGGCTCCTCAATCTCCGGGGGAGGATCGTGCCGGCAATCGACATGCGGAAGCGGATGGGCTTCGAGCCGATCGCCGGCGAGGGGATCCATGTCGTCCTCACGGCCGGCGGCGAGACGCACAGCCTGATCGTCGATTCCCTCACCGACGTCGTCGACATCCCCGTGTCGGCGATCGAAACGTCGACGATCGGAGCCGAAGGGGAGATAGGGGAATGCATCGAGGGGGTGGTTGCCGCCCGCGATGGACTGGTGCATCTGCTCGGGATCGAAGCGATTCTGGCAGGATTGGCGGAACCGACCGTTGAAAGGAAGATGCGATGAGCGTGCAGACAGGCTCGGCGAACGACCGGCGGGGATGGCTTCGGGAACTCTTGGCGTTTGCCACCAATCCCCTCCTCCTCGCGCTCCTGCTTGTGTCGCTGGTGCCGCTGGCCATGATGGGCTACGCCACCTACCGCAGCGCCTCGCAGGCGCTCGACACGGAGGCGCGGGGAAAGCTGACGGTTGTCCGCGAGATCACCGTCAAGCAGGTGGAGCGCTACTTCGCCGGCCTCCACGATCAGCTCCGCGTGCTCGCCGACGATCCCTCCACGCGTGAGGCGCTGGGAGACTTCCGAGATGGCTTCCGCACGGTCCTCCAGGACGGCGCCGTCGCCGAGCCGGAGCAGTCGCGGGCCAGGCGCGATCTCGGCGTTTGGTATGCCAATGAGTTCGCTCCGCGATACAAGGAAGAGAGCGGCCGAGAGGTGCAGACCGACGGCCTGACCGCCGTCCTCGGCGATGCCACGACCTGGCTCCAGGATCTCTATCTCGTCCGCAATGCAAACCCGACCGGATCGAAGGATCTCCTCGACGCCGCCCCCGACGGGTCGGCCTACAGCCTCGCCCACGCCCAGCACCACCCGGTGCTCCGCAATGTGCTGCGACGGTATGGCCTCTACGACATCTTTCTCATCGATGCCGAGAGCGGCGAGATCGTTTACACCGTCTTCAAGGAGATCGACTTCGCCACGTCGCTCAAGAACGGCGCATTCGCCGAGACAAGCCTCGGGAAGGTGTTTCGCCAGGCTGCTGCCGCCGGCCGCGGGGATGTCGTCTACTTCGGCAATTTCGGCCCCTATCTCCCCTCCTACGAAAAGCCCGCCGGATTCATCGCGGCGCCGATCCTCGAGGGACGGAAGGTGGTTGGCGTCCTCGCCTTCCAGTTGCCGCTCGACCGGATCAATGCGGTGGTCGGTGAGACGCTCGGCCTGGGCGCTACCGGCGAGACTTATGCCATCGGGCCCGATAGGCTGTTTCGTACCGACTCCCGATTCCTCGAGCGGCTCGGCGCAAAGACGACGATCTGCAATCCGAAGCACAAGGTCGACACCGCACCGGTGAAGGATGTCTTTGAGCAGGGGGGGAGCGGCACCGGGCCGGCCCTCGACTACCGCAACGAGCCGGTCCTTTCCTCGTGGGGGCCGGCGGTCATTCATCCGGCCGATGGCCCGGGCAACGACGCGGTCCGGTGGGCGATCGTGTCGGACATCGATCAGGCGGAGATTTCAGCCCCGGTCGATGCCCTGAAGCGGTTCGCCGGCTGGATCTTCGGCCTGACAACGCTCGGCGTGGCCCTCCTCTCGGCGCGGATCGCCTCCTCGTTCAGCCGGGCGGCGCGGCGGCAGGCGACGCTCGTCGACGGCATCAAGGACAACACCCACACCCTCGCCAGCGCCTCCGAGGAGCTGACGAGCGTCAGCCAGCAGATGAGCGCCGCGGCGGAGGAGACGACCGCTCAGGCAAACCTCGTCTCCGCGGCCGCCGAGGAGGTCAGCGCCAACACGAAGACGGTGTCGGGCTCGGTCGAAAACCTCGTCCAGAGCATCTACGAGATCGCCCGCTCCGCCCAAGACGCCGCCGGCGTCGCCCGGCAGTCGGTCGACATGGCCCGGGCGACGTCGAAGACAATGGACAAGCTCGGTACGTCGAGCGCGGAGATCGGCCAAGTGGTGAAGGTGATCACCTCGATCGCCGAGCAGACGAACCTCCTCGCCCTCAACGCCACGATCGAGGCGGCCCGGGCCGGCGAGGCGGGGAAGGGCTTCGCCGTTGTCGCCAACGAGGTCAAGGACCTCGCCCGCGAGACCGCCAAGGCCACCGAGGACATCGGTTCGAAGATCGAGGCGATGCTGGCCGACACCTCCAAGGCCGTCGGCGCGATCGGCGAGATCGTGGCGGTGATCGAGAAGATCGACGGGCTACAAACGAAGATCGCCGCCGCGGTCGAGGAGCAGAGCGTCACCACCAGCGAGATCAGCCGCAACATCGGCGAGGCGACGATCGGCTCGACGGAGATCGCTCAGAACATCGGCCAGGTGGCCCAGGCCGCGCAGAACACCGCCGAGGGGGCGAGCAACGCCCAGCTTTCGAGCCAGGAGTTGTCGAGGATGGCCCAGAACCTCCAGCGGCTCGTGGAGGAATACCAGAAGTGATGCCGGGGCAACGGCCCCGGTCCACGCTGAACCCATGGCTGATTCCATGCGTGCCCTGATCGTCGATGATTCCAAGCCGGTGCGGAGCATCCTCGCGAAGATGCTCGTCGATCTGGGGTATGAGTGCGAGCAGGCGGCCGATGGTCAGGAGGCGCTTCTGGTCCTCGGCCGAGGCCGGTGCCCAGACCTCGTGACGATCAACCTCCACATGCCGGTCATGGATGGTTTTGAATTGCTCGGGCGGCTGCGGCGGGAGCCGGTCTGGAAGGGGCTGCCCGTCGTGGCGATGTCGTCCGACCGTGCCCCGGAGACCATCGACCGGGCGATCCGGGCCGGGGCCGGGGTGTTCGTTGCCAAGCCGTTCACGACGGCGGCGATCGCCGAGGCGCTCACGGCCGTCGGTCTTCGGGCCGTTCCCCGTCCAGGCGCTGCGTCGGGGGGCACGGGGCCATTGAAGATCCTCATCGTCGACGATTCGGCGACGATCCGCGGCGTGGTGTCGGCGACGCTTTCGGCCGACCCTGAGCTGTGCGTCATCGCGACGGCCGCCGACGGCGTCCAGGGGCTCGCCCGCGTCAACGAATCCCCCCCCGATGTCGTGCTTCTCGATGTCGAGATGCCGGTCATGGATGGGCTGACGATGCTCCGCGAGCTTCGAAAGACTCGGCCGCGTCTGCCGGTCGTGATGTTCTCGACCCTCACCGAGCGCGGTGCGAAGGTGGCGCTCGACGCCCTCGTGGCGGGCGCCAACGATTACGTCGCCAAGCCAAAGGGGGCGACCAGCGACGAAGTTGCGGCACGGATCCGCGAGGACGTGATCCCGAAGCTGAAGCAGTTCCGCCGGTCGGTGGCCACGCCGGGGAGCGCTCCCGCCTCACTCGTGCCGAGGGCCTCGCCCCGGCCCCGCACCGATCCAGTCGCGGCGGTCGTCGTCGGCGTGTCGACGGGCGGCCCGGTGGCGCTCGCCGAGTTCCTCCCGGCGTTCGTGAAGTCGGCGCCCGTGCCGGTGCTCATCGTCCAGCACATGCCAGCCGTGTTCACCGCCCACCTCGCCGAGCAGCTCACGAAGGTGTGCGGCTTGCCTGTCCGCGAGGCTCCCGCCGGGCACGAGCTCCGTCCCGGCGACGTGTTCCTCGCTCCGGGAGGGCGGCATCTCAAGGTGGCTCGCAGCGGCCCGAAGGTGATCACGCAGCTCGACGATGGCCCGCCCGAGAATGCCTGTCGGCCGGCGGCGGATGTCCTCTTCCGGTCGGCTGCGGAGGCGTGGGGAAGGCAGACGCTCGCTGTCGTCCTCACCGGGATGGGGAAGGATGGGCTCAAGGGAAGCGAGGCAATCCACGCCGCCGGCGGCACGATCCTCGCGCAGGACGAGGTGACGAGCGTTGTCTGGGGAATGCCGGGCCATGTTGCCCGGGCGGGGCTCGCCGAGGCGGTGCTCCCCCTCCGCCAGCTCGGGGTCGAGGTGGGGATGCGATTGCGACGGCGCGGCTGACAGTCATTCGACGGCCGGGCGCACCCCGGGACAGGACAGATCCCTTGAAGGTCAATCCCCAGCAGCTCGCCTTCCTGTCGACGTTTCTCAAACGGCGCAGCGGCGTGGTCATCGACGCCTCGAAGGCCTACCTCGTCGAGGCCCGGCTTCTGCCGGTCCTGCGGCAGCGGGGCCTCGCCGATTTCGAGGTCCTCGTCGAACGCGTCCGCAGCGCCCGCGATCCTGGGCTCGAGCAGGACGTCCTCAATGCGATGATGACGCACGAGACATCGTTCTTCCGCGATCGATCGCCGTTCGAGACGGTAAAGCGGCTGCTCCCCGACCTCCTCAAACGCCGCGCCGTCGCCAGGCATCTGGTCGTCTGGTCGGCGGCCGCGTCGTCGGGGCAGGAGGCCTACAGCCTGGCGATGCTCTTGAACGAGCACTTCCGCGAGGCGCTTGCCGGCTGGTCGGTGCGGATCCTCGCCACCGACATCTCCGACCCGGTGCTGGCCCGCGCCCGGGAGGGGCTCTACAGCGATCTCGAGGTCGCCCGCGGACTGCCGGTGGAGCTCCGCGACAAGTACTTCGTCCGGCTGCAAGGGAAGTGGAGCATCGCGCACGAGTGCCGGAAATACGTCGAGTTCCGGAAGATGAATCTCCTCGACCCCTGGCAGGGGGTGCCGCCGTGCGACATCGTCTTCCTGCGGAACATCCTGATCTATTTCGACGTCCCGACCCGGGCCGCGATCCTGGCGAAGATGCGCTCCACCGTCCGCCCCGACGGCGCGCTGTTCCTCGGCGGGGCCGAGACGATGCTCGGCGTCTGCGACACCTACGACCGCGTCGAGGGGGTGGGCTGCAGTTACTACCGCCCGCGGACCGCTCCCGTGGCGAAGCGCCCGTGATGGCTGCTAGCCCTTCCACTCGACGCCGAGGATCGAGACGTCGTCGAGCGGGCCCTTCGGCTGGCACCACGCCTGCACCGATTCGAGGAGCTTCGTGACATTCGTCTCCACCGGCTGGCCGCGGAGCGACTCGACCAGCGCCGTCATTCGCTCGTTCCCCATCTGGTCGAGCTTCTCGTCCATCGCCTCCGGCACGCCGTCAGAGTAGAAGTAGACGCGGTCGCCCGGCTGCAGCTGGAGCGTCTCCTCGGTGAACTCGACATCGGGCACGAAGCCGACGGGAAAGCTCTCCACCTCGAAGAGCTTCAAGGGCCCTTCCTTGGGGACATGGAGCATCGGCGGATGCCCCCCCGAGGTGAAGCGGAGCAGGCCGGTGGGGGCGTGGAGTACGCCGTAGAGGATCGTGAAGTAGAGGCCGGCCTGGTTGTCGGCCTGGAAGAGATTGTTGAGCTGTGTCACGACCTCGGCCGGCGACACCACCACCGGCGGCCCGCCGTCCTTTCCCGGCCGCACGAGGAGCGAGGAGTCGGAGATGCGGTTGGTGAGGAAGGCGCCGACGGTCACCGCCAGGAGCGACGACGGTACGCCGTGGCCGCTGACGTCGACGACGAACAACCCGAGATGCTCGTCGTCGAGCGGGAAGACGTTGAGGAAGTCGCCGGCAAGTTCGTTGCAGGGGACGTACTTCCAGGCCACCGTCGCACTGGGGACGTCGATCGCCTTTGCAGGGAGGAGCGACTGCTGCACCTTCGCGGCAGCGTGGAGGTCGCGCGTCATCCGCTTGTTGCTGCGTTCGATCTGCTCGTTGACGGCCGTCAACTCGGAGTTCGCCTTTTGGAGCGAGTCCCGCGCTACCGAGAGCGACTGATTGGTGACGATCAGTTCCTTGTTCTTCGTCACCGCGTTCTCGAAGATCGAGACGAGGAGGTTGAGCACCTGCTGCCGGCCCGCCTGAACCTTGAACTTCTGCCCGGCGATCGTCACCTCCATCTCGGTGCCAGGCGCTGGCGACTCCGCCTCCAGCGGCGTGTCGAGGAGCGAGTCCATGCGCCCGAGGAGGTAGTCGGGGTCGTAGGGCTTGGTGACGTAGTTGTCGGCCCCCGACTCCAGACCACGGATGATGTCGACCGGGTCGGAGAGGGAGGAGAGGAGAATCAGCGGAATGGTTCGCCACGACGAATCGTTCTTGGCGATCTTGCAGAACTCATACCCGTTCATTTCCGGCATTTCGATGTCGGAAATGATCAGGTCGGGCCGCTTTTCTTTCAGGAGTTCGACCGCCTTGACGCCATTGATCGCCCAGCGGACCGTGTGGCCCGCATCGACGAGGCGCTTCTCCAGCATCTTCGCCTGGATCCGACTGTCCTCGGCCATGAGGACATCAACACGGTGGCGCGGACGGTAGTTCGGGCTGGAGGCCGGGGTCGGGATTTCGCTCATGGCACCACGGGGAGGAGGCGACCCCGGGGATGCTTCGTGGGGCCGTTGAAGGGGAATCCCTGCTGTTTGGCTGACGGGCCAAAAGAATCTCTGGCCCGCGAATCAGAACTTCGCCAGCGCCTCGGCCGGATCCTTGTGGATCGAGAACAGCTTGTTGAGGTTCGTGAGCTTGAAGACCTCGTAGATCTGCGGATGGATGCTGCACATCTTCAGCTTCCCCTTGAGCGTCCCCATCTTGCGGTGGATCTGTCCGAGGAGGCCGAGGACGGCGCTCGACATGAACTCGACGTTGGAGAAGTCGAGGAGAAGGTTGAGCCCTTGGCGGTCGTTGATCAACCGGAGCAACTCCACCCGCAGTTCATCGAGGGCAGTCTCGTCGAGGATCTTCTTGTCCTTGAACTTGGCGATCTCCGCTTTTTCCTGCTTGGAAACGTCGATCCGGCGAAAGGCGTCACTCATGGACGATGGACCTCGAAAGAAATGAGAAAAATCGGATGGATAGAACACTATACCCCGGCGGAGGCGGAAGACCTTCGGTTCACCCACTCCGCGTTCAAAACTTGGCCAGGGCCTCCTCGACGTCGGCATGAATTGGAAACAGCCGGTCGAGATTGGTCGTCCGGAAGACCTCTGCGATCGAAGGCTTCAGGCCGCAGAGACGGAGTTGACCGCCGGCAGCGTGGATTTTTCGGTAGAACCGGCACATCGCGTCGAGCATGGCACTGGAGAGGAACTCGACTCCGCCGAGATCGAGGAGCAGGTTCACGTCCCTGTGACTCCCCACCACCTGTCCGATTTCTGCGCGGAGGTCGTCGAGGAAAGGTTCGTCGAGCAACCGACGTTCGAGAATCCTCACGACCTCAACGGTGCCGTGACGGGTCGATTCGATGTGGCGGAACATGGGGGAGGCTCAGCACGCGGGCGGGAGAGGCGAATCCAGAGTATATCCGGCTCAATCCGCGCTTCATGCGGAAAAAGCAGGTTTTTCAGACGGTGCTGTCGGCGCGGGTGGTGCCGGCGGAAGCGGGGTGGCGTTGGCGGCCACAGTCCCGGAGCGGGTTTGCCGAAGGCCGTTTTATGGCCTAGGGTTCCCCGGTCGGGGCTCGATGCCCGGTCCCGGGGAGATGCTGTCATGGCCCGACTTTCGAGCAGTTTCTGGGGTCCTCCTCCCCAGTGGGCACTCATTCCCCTGGTGGCGGTCGGCGTGGTGCTGGGGGCGTTGGCATCCCGGCTACCGGAGGAGGGGAATAGGCCGGTGGCCGTGACGGCACTGAAGCCGCTCGAGCCGGAGGCGGACGCTCGCGCCGTCGGCAGCGAATCGCCTGTCGCCGAGGCGGCGGCGGGGATGCCGATTGAAGTCCGCTACGGCGTCCCCTCGCCCCGAACGGCCGGGCTGTGGTCGGAACCGCTGCCCCGCTGACGCGGGCGGAATTGCATTTTTTCAGGCCCTTCGGCAAGGCCCGACAGGGCGTTCTCCTGTCGGCGCAAGTCATACGGTGCCATGGTCTTGGGGCCTGATCTGAGGCGATCCTGTCGGCGTTCGGCATGGGATCTGCAGGCGGGCGGCCGGATGGCGGCCCCTCCAGTGGCCGGATAGGCTTCCCAGAGCTGGAACGCCAGCAAACGGCGGCACGGATCCATCAGGCTCCGCGCCGCCGTTGGCATTCCAACGCAGCGGTCGGGTCAGGCGGCCCGTCAGCCACCCAGGCGCGCTGTTCCTCCCAGGAGCCTCTGAACCATGAGCCTCATTCCAATCCTCCCGTCCTCCCCCATCCGGTCCTTGCGGGCCGTTGCCCACCGCCGTCGTTCGGCCTTCACGCTCGTGGAGCTGCTCGTCGTCATCGCCATCATCGGCACCCTCGTCGGCCTCCTGCTTCCCGCCGTCCAGGCCGCCCGCGAGGCTGCCCGGAGCATGTCGTGCAAAAACCAGCTCAAGCAGCTCGGCATCGCCTGCCAGTCGATCAACGATGCAAAACGCGGCCTGCCGCCGGTTGCCTCGCCGTCGAGCCGGGATCTGGCCACGCTCGCCGGCAGCGGCTACCGCGGCTCCACCGGTTTCACAGCCTTCACCTGGCTGCTCCCCTACATCGAGCAGGGGAATCTCTTCGATCTCGCCAACCGTACCGTCTACACGCCGGTCCCGGGGGCTCCGGGGGCGGGCACGATTTACGCCGTGTCGATCCCGTCCTTCCTCTGCCCCTCGGAGATGTCGAGCTCCAGCGGGATGGGAGCCACCACCAGCGGCGGGGCGAGTGAATGGGCGGTGGGGAACTACGCCGTCAACTACAACGTCTTCGGAAACCCCACTGCCGCCACCCCCGAGGCCCGCATCCAGGGGAGCGCGCGGATCTCGCAGTCGATGCCCGACGGCACCACGAGCACCGTACTCATCGCCGAGAAGTACGGCACGTGTGGCTCGAGCGGCAACGCCAACGATTCGAGTACCAACGGCAATCTGTGGAGCGATTCCAACAGCCGCTGGCGCCCGGTGTTTTGCGTCAATGAGACGATGCAAACGCCGTCGGCCGCCGGTTACACAGCCTGTGCCGTGTTCCAGGCAGCTCCGCACTGGATCAAGGCGTGTGATTCCGCCCGGGCCCAGACGCCCCATTACGGCGGGATGAGCATCACGCTCGGCGACGCCAGCGTCCGGTCGGTTCAGGGAGACATCGACCCGGTGACCTGGGCGAGCGTCTGTCATCCGGCCGACGGGCAAGCCGTCAGCGATTGGTGATCATGTTTTTGTCGCGCGGTCCGGCCGACTGCCGGAAGTGACCCAGATGGAGTGAACCGGATGGCCGGACCGCGCGCCGATATCGCCCTGCTCACCGACCGCCGCTACACGGCCTCCGAGGCCCCCGCCGGGGATTGGTATCTCGGTAACATCCTCGCCGATGATCGGCTCCTCGCCGAGGCGCTGGCGGCGCGGGGGCTGTCGAGCGCCCGTATCGACTGGGCCGACGAACGGATCGACTGGGGGGCGTTCCGCGCGGTCGTGTTCCGCACGACGTGGGACTACTACGATCGGCAGGGGGAGTTTGCCGCCTGGCTCGATCGGGTCGGGCCGGTGGCCAGGCTGATCAACGACACCGCCACGGTGCGCTGGAACCTCGACAAGCATTACCTCGCCGACCTCGCCTCGCGCGGCGTGCCGGTCGTCCCCACCCGGTTCCTCGAGCGCGGCGCCATCGCCGACCTGGCCGGGATCCTTGCGGCCGAAGGCTGGAAGGAAGGGGTGGTGAAGCCGGCGGTCTCCGGTGGCGCCAGGCACACCCACCGCTTCGATGCCCGGGGCGCCGTCGCGCTCGAGGGGGCCATCAACACGCTCCTCGCCGGAGAGGCGTTTCTCGTCCAGCCGTTCGAGCCCGACATCCTTGCCCACGGCGAAGACACG
The DNA here is from genome assembly GCA_947453125.1 of Planctomycetaceae bacterium. Classification (GTDB taxonomy): domain Bacteria; phylum Planctomycetota; class Planctomycetia; order Pirellulales; family UBA1268; genus QWOP01. The sequence continues at coordinate 13,104 of CANGGC010000003.1, forward strand.
CTGGTCATCGTCAGAGGGCGATTCACGCACGCCCTGACAAAACGGGCCAAGCCAGGGGACTTCCGCGTTCAAGACGACCACGGTGGGACAGTCCACGCCTGCGCGCCGACCGCGGCGCAGGTGGCCCTTGCGGAGAAGGCGATGGCGGCGTGCGACAGTCCCCCGGCCTATGGACGGGTCGATCTGGTGCGCCGTGCCGACGGGGCGTGGGCGGTGATGGAACTGGAGCTGATCGAGCCGGAGCTCTGGCTCCGCCGTCATCCGCCGGCGGCGACGGCGCTGGCCGACGCGATCGTCGAGCGGCTGGCGTGAAGCCGCGTCATTCCACCGTTACGCTCTTGGCGAGATTCCGCGGCTTGTCGACGTCGCAGCCACGGAGGAGCGAGATCTCGTAGGCGAGCAGTTGGAGCGGGATGGCTGCCACGATCGGCTGGAGCCATTCGGGCACGTCCGGGATCGGGATCACGTCGTCAGCGACCCTGGCCACCTCGCGATCGGCCGGGCTGGCGATCGCGATCACGGGGCCGCGACGGGCCTTGATCTCCTGCATGTTCGACATCACCTTGTCGAACACCTGCCCCCGCGGCACGAGGAACACGCTCGGCGTCTCCTCGTCGACCAGGGCGATCGGGCCGTGCTTCATCTCGGCGGCCGGATACCCTTCGGCGTGGATATAGCTGATCTCCTTGAGCTTGAGGGCCCCTTCGAGCGCGACCGGATAGAGGTATTGCCGTCCGAGATAGAGGACATTGCGGGCGTGAGCGTGGCGCTGGGCCACCTGCTTGACGACGTCGTGGCAGCGGAGCGCCTCGCGGACGGCGTCGGGGAGGGCCCGCAACTCGTCGAGCAGCCTCGTTCCCTGTGAGGCCGAAAGATGGCGCGTGCGGCCGAAGTAGACGGCCAGCATCGCCAGCACGCACACCTGCGACGTGAAGGCCTTGGTGCTCGCCACGCCGACCTCGGTGCCCGCGTGAAGGTAGACTCCGCCGTCAGCCTCGCGGGCGATGCTGCTCCCCACGACGTTGCAGATCGCCAGCGTCGTGTGCCCCATGCGCTTCGACTCCCGCATCGCTGCCAGCGTGTCGGCAGTCTCGCCGCTCTGGGTGATCGCCAGCGTGATCGTGTTCCGGTCGACCGGTGGATTGCGGTAGCGCAGTTCGCTGGCGTATTCGACCTCCACAGGAATCCGCGCCAATTCCTCGAACAGGTATTCGCCCACCAGGCCGGCATGGTAGCTCGTGCCGCAGGCGGTCATGATGATCCGCTCCACGCCACGGAGCTGTCGGGGATCGAGATTGAGCCCGCCGAAATGCGCCGTCGCATCGGCCTCGTCGAGCCGCCCACGCATCGCGTTGGTGAGGGCCTCGGGCTGTTCGTAAATCTCCTTGAGCATGTGGTGGGGGAATCCGTTGAGATCGTCGTCGATCGTATCGACGACCTGCCGCAGGTCGTGCATGCGGCAGTCGACGGTGACCGCATCACGCGTCCACACCGTCCACCCCTCCGGCGTGATCTGGCAGATCTGCCGATCGTCGAGGTAAACGACCTTCTCAGCCTGATTGGCAAGTGCCCCGGGATCAGAGGCGATGGAGTGGCCGCCGGGCCCGATGCCAATCACGAGCGGGCTGCCGAACCGGGCGCCGACGATCGTGCCGGGCTCGTGCCGGCAGACGACCGCGAGGCCGTAGGTGCCACGGACGAGTTCCGTCGCCCGGGTGACCGCCTCGACGAGATTGCCCGACCAGAGCCGGGCGACGAGGTGGGCGAGCACTTCGGTGTCGGTGTCGGAGCGGAAGACGACGCCGTCGTCTTCAAGTTGCTGCCGCAACTGGAGATGGTTCTCGATCACGCCGTTGTGGACGACGGCGAAATCAGCAGCCTCGTCGAGATGCGGATGGGCATTCCGCTCGGTGGCCGGTCCGTGCGTGGCCCAGCGGGTGTGGCTGATCCCGCATACACCTGCCAGCGGTTCGTCGTCGAGGGCCCGCGCCAGTTCGGCGATCCGGCCGGATCGCTTGCGGACATGGATCCCGTCGTCATCGACCGTCGCGATCCCCGCGCTGTCGTAGCCGCGGTACTCGAGCCGACGGAGGCCCTCCAGGAGGATCGGGATGACGTCGAGCGAGCCGGTGAAGGCGATGATGCCGCACATGGCAGGATTCTCTGGGGTGGGGAGGGCACGATCCTGCAGGCGGAGTGGCGGTAAGGAAGCGGGGCGATCAGGTCGGTGGGCGGGGCGGGGAGGTGACGGGGCGAAAACCGCAGCGCTCGTAGAGCGGGCTGAGATCGTCCTGGCAGGTGAGCATCACGTAAGAGACGCGACGGCTGCAGGCCTCGTTGAGCGCCCCGCAGACCAGCGCCGAGGCGATCCCCTGGCCGCGGGCATCGTCGCGGACGACGACGTAGTCGAGCTGCCAGTTCACCAGCTCGCTGACGAGAAGGAATCCGTCGACGGCGCCGGCCGGATCGCGGTGCATGACGACATGACGAACCGCGGGCCAGATGGCGAGAAACTTTCCTCGCGTGCGGAACTGGCCGGAGATCAGATCCCAGACGGCCCTGCAGGCCGATTCGTCGCAGAGGAAGTCCTGCACCGCGACGACATCAACCGCCCGGTCGACAGCCACTTGCCCGGCAGGCTCGCAGATCAAGTGCATGGAAGCACCTCTGGCCTGCCCCATGGCTTGGCGTCGGACAGGGACTGAATGCCGCCGGGCGGGAAGGCCAGCCCGAAGGTCGGGAAGCACCTGTTGGCGGTGAGGAGGAACCGTCGATTATCCCCCTCATGCCCCGGAAAGGCAATCGGAACATCGTGGTCGACCGGCGGTCGTTCTGGTCAGCGCGGTCCACCGATCGCGTAGAGCGCATCGGAGGAGCGGACGAGCAGGACACCTTCGGCGACCAGCAGCGACGCGGTCACCGGCTCGCCGAGCTCGATCGAGTTGACGAGATCGAACGACCGTCCCGCATTCACGATCGACACCCAGCCATCGTTCGATCCAAACCACAGCCGGCCGTCGACGAGGAGGGGGCTGGTCCGATGCTGGCCGGTGTGCGTCCGTTCAAACCACAGCTCCGCGCCGGTGGCGGCGTCGAGGCACTGGAGCTTGCCGTCGTTGTGGAGGAGGTAGACGAGTCCGTCGGCGATCAGCGGGGTGCTGACGTCGGGAGTCCGCGGATGGACCCAGGCGATCACCTCCGGCTTGTCGGAGCAGTCGCCCGAAAGCGCGTCTGAGACCTTGAGCCCCACCGTCGGGCCCCCCTTGGCCGTCGGGACGACGATCAGCCCGGGGACGATGCCGGGGGAGGCGACGAAGCGAAACGTCGGGTCGTGCGGCTTGGGATTTATCTCGGTGGGGCCGTTGAGCTTCGCAAACCGCCACAGCTCCCGGCCGTCGCCGAGGGCGTGGCCGGTGATGCAGTCGGCGCCATGGACGACGAGGAACTCGCGCTCGCCGTCACGGTAGACGGCCGGCGAGGCATAGGCGTGCTTGCATTCGAATTGGGCGTCGGTGGGGCGCTCGACCTCCCAGATCGTCTTTCCGGTCGCGGCATCGAGCTTCACGACCTTCCCGGTCCGCGTCTGGTCGTCGAGCTTCATCGGGCCGTGGATCAATTGGAGATAGAGGGCACCATCGTCGAGGACCGGCGTCGAGGTCATCCCGAACTGGATGTCGATCCGTCCGAAGCGATCATTGATGTCGGTCGTCCACACCTCGTCGCCGTCGACGGTGTGGCAGGCGAGGATGCCGGTGCCGAAGAAGCTCCAGACATGCTTCCCGTCGGTCGACGGGGAAGGGGAGGCGGAGTTGCCCTCGCCGGCCCGGGCGTCCTGGTTGCCGCTCCCGACGCGCTTCTTCCAGAGGATCTGCCCATCCTTCATCGAGAGCCCGAGGACGACGAGGTCGTCTCCCTCGTTGCTCGTGAGGAAGATCCGGTCGTCCCAGACGCAGGGGGTAGCGCCGGCCCGGCCGGGGAGCGGGGTTCGCCAGAGAACGTTCTTCCCCTCCTTTGACCAGTCGGTCGGCAGGCCGGTTGCGGTCGCCGTGCCGTCATGGTTCGGCCCGCGCCAATCGGGCCAGTTCTGGGCCGACACGGGCTCGATGAAAAGCGCCATCAGCGCGGCGACGACGGCGGCCGTGAAGGGGCGGGGCATGGCAGGGGATCTCGCGGTTGTCTGGCGGGAGAGAAAGGAAAAACGAGGCCCGGTGTGATTCAAACACACGACCGAGGGATTATGAGTGGAGAACGGCCTCCAAGTCACCTCGTGGTCACCCCGCGCTCATGGAAAATACTCGGGAACGGCGGGCATCGTCCAGCGCAGGATTTCGGCGACGATGAACTTCACGGATGGGAAACGTGGCGAGCCGGCCGTATCGTGGTGGCTGTCACTCGCCACCCCCTTACCGACGGCGCGCACCATGAACCACGCGATGCGGCTCATGACCCTTTCGGTCTTGATCGCCCTGCAGCCCGGAATGGCCCTCGCGCACGCCGGCCCCAACGGGGCACCCGGCTTCGTGCAGGGATTGCTTCACCCGGTCAGCGGCCCCGATCACCTGCTGGCGATGGTGGCGGTCGGCCTGTGGGCATCGCAGGCCCGGGGCAGAACGACGTGGGCCATCCCCTGCGGCTTTCTGGCCGCGATGGTCTTGGGTGGCGGCCTGGGAATTGCCGGCGTGCCCGTGCCGTACGTCGAGGAGGGGATCTTGGCGTCGGTGCTCGTGTTCGGGCTTCTCGCTGCCGGAGCGTGTCGGCTGCCACTCTCCTGGGGTGTGGCGGCTGTCGGGCTGTTCGCGGGCTTGCACGGCCATACCCACGGCGTCGAACTGCCCGCGGCCATTGGAGCCGGTCCATACATGGCGGGATTCGTGGCAGCGACAGCCCTGCTTCATGGGGCCGGTCTCGGATTAGGAGCCCTCGTCCCTGGCAACGATCGCGAGATCGTCACGCGCGTCGCCGGCGGAGTGGTGGTGCTCGCCGGTCTGTGCTTGGTGTTGGCGTAGCGATGTCCGAATCGCCCGCGCGGACAGCAGCTTCCCGAACACCCGCGGGGATGGGCCGGGGCGGCAGGAGAGAGGCAAGGCGGGGCCGGGCAGTCAGGCCCGCGAAGCAGATCCGATCCCGGACAGGGTTTGCTCGTCCGCGATCAGCTCCGGTTGACCGTCACCGGGCTGCCCCCCCCATTTGCGGCACGCGCGGCAAGAGTGGATAGACTGCAACGGGCGCCTGTTCACGCACCGGCGACTGCGGTGCCGAATCATCATAACCATTGTCTGGAGAGCGTTTGAGGCCGGACTCCGCCTGCGGCCGATGGTGCGTTAACACGCAGGCGTGGGTGGTTATACAGACTGTATAAATATAAATACGAGTTCGCTGGCTTCGCCTCGTCTACCAGTAGTCAGAGCAAAGACGCCCGATGCCCACAGTGCTGCGAAGTGGCCCGTACCGCGTCTACTTCTACTCGCACGAGTCCAACGAGCCCGCGCACGTGCATATCGACCGCGACCAAGCGTCGTGCAAGTTTTGGTTGTCGCCCGTCAGTTTGGCGAGTAGTCTTGGGTTTCGAGCTCCAGAGTTACGCGACATCGAGCGGTTGATCGAGGATCACGTCGATGATTTGCTGAAGGAGTGGGAGGCAGTCCATGGCGAACCCGGGTGAGCGAATCATGCGGGCGAGTTGCAACGAGGATTCCGTCTTCGTTGAACTGGCAGACGGCCGAACACTGTCTGCTCCGCTGGCGTGGTTTCCCCGCCTTCTGCACGCGACGCCGCAACAGCGATCCAGTTGTGTGATTGCTGGCGGGGGGTATGGCATTCATTGGCCGGAGATCGACGAGGATCTCAGCGTCGAAGGCCTGCTTCGGGGAGCCCCAGCGCCACGCGTTTCGGCCAAGGCCAGCTAACCAGGCGCTGGATCAGGCGGCGGATAGGGTCCAGCGTTAAAACGGAGCCCGCGGTCCGCCGCTGCTGAGCTCTTTCGTTCGGCAAGGGAGGCATACCGATGGTCCGGGGCCGCTGGCTGGCGATTGCCGCGGTCCTCGCGCTGAGCGCTGCTGCGACCGCCTTTTGGTTCCTGGCGCTCGGCCCCATCCGCGAGCACCGTCACTGGTACGACCGAGTACGGGCCGACTTGGACTCGCTCGCCGACAGGCGGCCAGCCGACGTGCCGCCGGGGCAGTGGGAGTTCATGGTCGGGTGGACGATCAACCTGCACGCCAACTCGGCCGCTGCGCGCCAGTGGGTGGACCGAGGCGAAACTTGGCCGTTCGTCGAGGAGTTGGAGCGGCGGTTGCAGGGGCCGGTCTCGGTGGCCACCATCGATTGGATGTGGGATGAGTACGCCCGGATCACGAAGGGCGGTCGCTTGTACGGCGAGCGGTATCGGCCCACCCTGTCGTCGGACTTGCAGCATGCCCAGCCGGGCTACTGGGGCATCCGGGTCCGACAGCCAGGGCATGCCGAACCAGGCGCTGCAGCAGGCGGCGGGGGCTCGTCGCCTCGTGGGGATTGATCGCTCGGTCGGCTCCGCCATCTCCCTCAGGGGGCTGAAGCCAGGCTCGTCGCGGTCGACCGGAGCGAAGGCTATCCTTGCCTCGTCAAGGAGTTGTGCCGAGCTTCCCCCTGCGACGAGCGTCCCCGTGCCCCTCCCTACGAGCAAACAACCGTCGCTGCTCGAGGCGCTGGCCAGCCGCTGGCGGGCTTTCCATCAGCGCATGCCCACTCCCCTCCTCAGGGCCTTCGTGGCATTGGCGTGGGGGATCCCCTGGGCGATTGTCGCCGCGCAGCCGGCCGCGATCGCCGCGGCGGCGGAGGATCGCCCGCCGGCAGCGGCGGCGGCTGATCCGGTCACCGTCGAGCGGGTTCTCGTCATCGATCAGGAGGGGCCGACGCGGCCTGCCTTCGTGCAGGTCATGGAGGGGATTCGTGAGGGACTGGCCGGGGCGAAGGGAATGCGGCACGACGTCTTCATCGAAAACCTCGACCTCGCCCGCCTCGGCCGGACGGCGGACGATCCGCAGCGTGCCGCCGGTTGGCTCGTCGAGAAGTACACCGATTGGAAGTTCGACGTCATCATCCCCACCAGTTCGGTGGCGCACGACTTCGTCCTCGCCAATCGGGATCGGCTCTCGCCGGGGGCGAGAATCGTCGCCCTGGTACGGCCGGGGGAGCAACAGGCGATCGCCCTGCCCCCCGGCATCTCCACCTTCGCGACGACCGAGTCGACGATCGTCGACACGATCGACCTAGCGTGCCGTCTCTTCCCCGACACCCGCCGGATCGTGCTCGTGAACCAGAGCATCCCGCACGCGATCCTCGCTGCCCGGCAAGAAGCCGAAGCCCGCGAAGCGGCACAGCAGCGCGGGCTCGACTACGATCCGTTCATCGATCTTCCCCTGGGGGATCTGGTCGGGCGTCTCCGCGCTCTCCCCACCGATGCGGCGGTGATCTACGTCGGCTATTGGAAAGACGAGACGGGGCGGTCGCACGTGCCGGCCGAGATCCTCGAGACGCTCTGCCGCGAATCGAAGGCTCCCGTCTTCGGCATCGCCGACACCTATCTCGGAAGGGGGATCGTCGGCGGAGCCTGCGTCGACCTGCGGCAGCTGGGAAAAGAAGTCGGCAGGCTCGGGGTCGAGAGCCTGGGGAAGCCGGCCCCGGAGCCGGTGACCGTGCCCTCCATCCTCCTCTTCGACGATCGCCAGTTGTCGCGCTTCGGCATCCCCCACGGGCGGCTTCCGGCAGGGAGCAAGGTGCTCTTCCGGGAGCCGCGGCTCTGGGAGCGATTCCGTCTCCAGATCCTCGGCGGCCTGGGGCTCGTGATCCTCCAGACGGCCCTGATCGCAACGCTGGTGAGGGCGCTGCGGCTCCGCTCCCGGGCTGAGCGGATCATCAGCCAGCAGCGTGATCAGATCGCCCACGCAGGCCGGGTGAGCATGCTCGGGCAGCTTGCGGCGTCGCTGGCCCACGAGCTCGGCCAGCCGCTCGGAGCGATCCTCAACAACATCGAGGCGGCCGAGATCCTTCTCCGCGACGACGATTCCCCGAACGCCGCCGAACTGCGGGAGATCGTCGGCGACATCGCGGCCGACGACCAGCGGGCCGGAGCCGTGCTCGATCGAATCCGGGCGATGGTCCGCAAGCAGCGGTTCACGGTGGGGCCGGTCGAGGTTCCGCGGCTCGTTCGCGACGTGCTGGCGATCGTCGGCCCGCGGCTGTCGGCCGATGGCATCGCGGTGATCAGCGCCTGCGATCCAGGGCTCCCGTTGGTGGCAGGCGACAAGGTCCTTCTCCAGCAGGCGCTGATCAACCTTCTGGGGAATGCCGCCGATGCGGTCGAGGCAGGTGTCGAGCGTCGGGCCAACGCGAGCGGCCCTGCGGCAGGGCCCCGCGGCGAGCCGAGCGCTATCACGATTCAGGCCCGCCGCCACGGCGATGGCGTGGAGCTGGCGGTCATCGACAACGGCGGTGGAATCGCCGAAGCCTGGCTCAGCGAAGCGGTCGAGCCGTTCGAGACGACAAAAGAGAGCGGCCTTGGCATGGGGCTGCCGATCGTCCGTTCAATTGTCGAACAACACGGTGGAACAATCGATTTGCACAATGAACCGGGCCGCGGGCTCACCGTCCGG
>CANGGC010000004.1 GCA_947453125.1 Planctomycetaceae bacterium
AGCGTCACGAGGACGAGGACCAGCGTCGCGAGGGGGGCGAGGGTGCCAGCCCCTTCGAAGGCGATCGACGGTTGGTAGCCGAGGGTGCTGAAGTAGTCGACGCCGCACAGGCACATGATCAGCCACCACGCGTAGTGGTGGTGCTGACCGTGGGAAGACTCACTCACGGGGGCGCATCGCTCCTGCAGGGGGATCGGACGATGCTCGCAGTCTACCTGTCACGGGGGGCTTCGCGGCGGTCGCGCCGCTCACTGCCATTCCGGGAGATCGACGCCCCGTTTCTTCGATTGGGCCTGGAGGGCCTCGGCGTAGCGGTCGAAGAGTTTGCGGCGGTCGGCGTCCTCAGGGGGCTTCTGGCCGCGGCCGTTCATCTCCCTGGCCTGTGGCGAGAGGCCGAAGCGGAGCTTCCGGTAGGCGATCGTCCGGTCGACCCCCTCGTCGGCCAGTCGCGGCCGATCCGATTCCGGGGCCACCACGAAGGCATCGATCGCCTCGTCACGGCACCGCTTCCATTCCTCGTCGAGCGCCTTGCGGGCGGCCTCGAGTTCGTCTTTGGTCATCTGATCCGCGTTGCGGATCACTTCAGCGACCGCCTTCTTGCCGGCTGCCCCACGCATCTCGCCAGTGAGGAGCCCCTTCTGGATCGTGGCTGTCGTCCCAACGAGATCAGTCCGCCGGCCGAGGGTCATCCAGGCTCCTCCGGCGATCGTTCCCATCCCGACAACGCCGAGGAGGGCGAGGATCACGATGCCGCTGCTCCCCTTCGATCCGGGGTTCGACCCGGGGGCGGGAGAAGCCTCCGGAGCCGGCTTGGCCCCCGCAGCCGATCCCTGGCGCGGAGACGCTTGGGCTTTCTGGCCCGGGGCAGCGGTGGGGGTGGGGAGCGGTTTTCCCTGGGCGACTGCCCGAGCCGCCGCGAGGCGGGCCTGGGCTTCGGGGCTCAGTTGACGGGCCATGGTGATCTCCTCAGAGGGCTGACAGGCAGTGAAAAAGCCGCCCTTGGCGATCTCCCACTGCGTGAACCGTGGAAACGCCCCGCCACCACATCTGTGGCGGGGGCGTCCACGGTCGGCGAAGCCTCGCGTCGGGCGAGGGGCCGAGTTTCCGGGGCTCGAGGCGGTGGCCGCGTCAGGTTCCCGTGCCCGAATTGCCGTCGGCCGGCTTGGTCGGGTCGTTGCCATCGCCGATCGTCGAATACCACCGGAGGACGTCGAGATCGACGTCGGGGGTGAGACCCTCGACATGGCCGTCGAGGAACACGAAGTTCACGATGCCGCCGGCGTGCTGGCTGCCAAACTTCCGGCTGTTGGTGTCCTTCGGCCCGCTGGCCAGCCCCCGGGCCGTGTCGCGAAACAGGCAGTGGGGGGTGTCGGCGGCAAACATCGACGTGTCACCCTGCCAGTACTGCACCATGTTCTGCGGCCAGGCCGGGTCGGCCGGGATCAGGTGCCGCTCGCCGATGGCGATCGTCTGGCTGAGGCCGTCGAGCACCCACGACGCCTTGACGGCCGAGAAGGTGAAGATCGGACCGGCCTGTCGACCGTCGACACCGGCGCCGTTCTCGGCGCTGTAGTTGAAGTACGTCCCCGCGTTGGCGGAGTAGTCGCCGCCGGCCGCAGCCCCCATCACGACCGGAACGTCGTTGTTGTTGTCGAAGTTTCGGGTGTTGTTCGGGGCCCGGCGACTGGGGCAGAAGAAGGCCGAGACGGCTGTTCGCATCGACTGCGAGTTGAGCGTGTCGTCGGCCCGGGCCGTGGGCACGTAGGCATTGGCGATTGCCGTCTCCTCCATGTAGGGGAGCATGCGGAATGCCCAGGAAACCCCGATCTGTTCGCGGGTGTTCCGGCCGGAGGGATAGGTCTTCTTGGCGTCGTGATGGAGCGTGACGGCCAAGCCCTGCTGCTTGAGGTTGTTGTTGCAGGCCATCCGGTTGGCTGCCTCACGGGCCGCCTGAACCGCCGGGAGGAGGAGGCCGACGAGGGTGCCGATGATGGCGATCACGACGAGCAGTTCGACAAGCGTGAATCCGCTGCGACCAACCCTGCCAATCGCCGCCGGACCGGCCCCGAGGCCACGACTTTTCCAACCGTTGTTCAGACGACTCTTCAGCGTGCCAACCATGGTGAACTCTCCCGGCCGCAACCCACCCGGGGCCGACGAGGCAGGGGGAAGGAGGTGACCGCCAAAAGGACCATTGTCGAACGGTGGAGAGGGTCAGTCAAGGAAGACTGGGGGCTCAAGGACGGCCCAAAGCCCGCAGTCAACCAGGCCATCCCAGGCTCTGGGGAGATCGGTAGCCTGCGTCGGAAAGGGGGGCCGGAGAGCAGCGAACCGCAGGGTTTTTTCGGCCAGATTCGGCGGGGGATCGCCCGGTGAGGGGCTCTCCAACGGCCGCATGCCCACTCTTTGGAGTGATTTTCGTCAGGAGCCGCGGGACACCCGGCTCCCGATCCGCTCCCCCGCGATCGCCCGGACGATGTTCCCCTCCCGGCGGTAGTTGAACACCAGGATCGGCATCTCGTGCTCCATGCACTGGGAGATCGCCGTAGCGTCCATGACCCGGAGATTCTGGTCGCGAACCTGCTGGTAGGAGAGGTCGCGGTAGAGGATGGAGTGGGGGTTTTTCTCCGGGTCGTCGGAATAGACGCCGTCGACCCGGGTCGCCTTCATGAGGACATCCGCCTCGAGTTCCAGGGCTCGCTGGGCGGCGGCGGTGTCGGTGGTCACAAACGGGCTTCCGGTGCCCGCCGCGAGAATCACGATCCGCCCCTTCTCGAGATGGCGACGGGCGCGACGGCGGATGTAGGGCTCCGCCACACCATCCATGCGGATTGCCGTCATCAGCCGCGTCTGGGCCCCGAGGCTCTCGAGGGCATCCTGGAGCGCCAGGCCGTTGATGACGGTGGCGAGCATTCCCATCGAATGCGCCGTTGCCTCATGGACACCGGAGTTTCCTGCGGTGAACGACGCCCCGCGGAGGATGTTGCCACCGCCGATCACGATCGCCAGTTCGACCCCCCGGGAGGCCGCGAGGACAACCTGCCGGGCGACGAGCATCACCTCGTCCATGGAGATGCCACGCTCGCCGGGGCGCACGAAACTCTCCCCCGAGAGCTTGAGGAGGACGCGGCGGTAGACCACCGCAGCCCCCTCAACGGCGACGCCTGAGTGGCCCGAGGCTGCGGACAGCCCGCCGTCCTGTCCCTTCACAGCACTCTGCTTGGCCTCCATAAACAAGTCTCCCGCACGGGCGGACGTCAGCCGCCGAGCTTCCAGTTCTCGACGCGCTTCACCTCGAGCCCGGCCGACTTGGCCAACTGGCCGACGGTCTGCTTGTCGTCCTTCACAAACGGCTGCTCGAGGAGGACGCACTGGCTGAAGAAGTTGCGCAGCCGCCCCTCGATCATCTTCGCGATGATGTTCTCGGGCTTCCCTTCGCCGCGGGCCGCTTCGGTGAGGATCTCGCGTTCCTTCGCCACGGCCTCGGGATCGAGGTCTTCCTTCGTGATCGCCTGCGGCGCGAGGGCGACGACGTGCATCGAGATGTCCTTGGCGACGGTCGCCGCGTCGGGGCCGGCCGTCTTCCCTGCGATCTCGACGATCGCCGCCTTCGAGCCGTCGTGGTGGGCGTAGCCGCCACAGGGGGCGTCGATACGGCAGATGCGGGCTAGGTCGAACACCTCGCGCATCCGGTTGAAGAGATCGTTCTTGATCTCCTCGAGCGTCTTGTCGGGATGGGCGTGGCTCTTCTGGGCGAGGAGTTCAGCGGGGGTCTTCGCGCCCGGCCCGAGGGCGAGCGTCGTGGCGATGTCCTCGGCGAGGGCCTTGAAATCAGGGCTGTTGGCCACCGGGGCGCTCTCGCACTTCAGCTCGATGATCGTGCCGACGTTCTTCGCGGGATCGGCGTAGACCGCCAGGCGTCCCGTCGAGGTTTCGCGGTCGGCGCGCATCGCCTGCGTCTTGACGCCCTGCTTGCGGAGCCATTCCACCGCCTGCTCCGTGTTGCCACCGCACTCTAGGAGGGCCTTCTTGCATTCCATCATCGGCAGTCCGGTCTTGTCCCGGAGTGCCATGACCGCTGCTGCCGTGATCTCTGCCATGGAAAAAGCTCCTTCCAGAAATGGACGTGGAAATTGGGCGTATTCCTGGCCGGTTCAAAAGCCCAAAGGCCCGACCCGGTCCAGAATGAGACAACCGGCGAAGCGCCCTGATCGTGGGGCGCTCCTGCCGGCCGTCGGAGGACAAAAGACTGAGAAGACCGACATCCCCGAGCCATGCCGGGGGAGCGGACCAGCGGCCGATCAGGTCTTCGGCGGACGGGGCGCTGCCCGCTTGGCGACATTCGAACGAGCCTTCGGCGACGACTTGCCGTCGACGTCGGCACCCTCGGCGGCAGCCTGGGCGTCGGAGGAGGTGTTGACCTTCCCCTCGAGGATCGCGTCGGCAAGCCGGGCGGCCACCAGTTCGATCGAGCGGATCGAGTCATCGTTGCCGGGGATCGGCAGATCGACCAGATCGGGATCGCAGTCGGTGTCGATCAGGGCCACTGTCGTAATGCCCATCTTCCGGGCTTCGCTGACGGCGTTCTTTTCCTTCTTGGGATCGAACACGACGAGGCACTCGGGGAGCCGCGACAGGGTGCGGATGCCGCCGAGATTGCGTTCCATCTTGCGGAACTCACGCCGCAGCGACGACTGCATCTTCTTGGAGTAGGCGCCAAACTCGTCCGAGGGCATGAGCTTCTCGAGTTGCTCGAGACGCGCCAGACGGTTGCGGATCGTGCGGAAGTTGGTCAGCGTGCCGCCGAGCCAGCGGTCGGAGACGTACGGCATGCCGCAGCGCGCCGCCTCACGGGCGACGGCCTCAGCGCCCTGCCGCTTCGTACCGACGAAGAGGATCAGGCTGCCGGTCGACGCGACCTGCTTGAGATACTTCCGGGCCCGGAGAAGGCCGCGGATCGTCTCGCGGACGTCGATGATGTGGATGAGATTACGGCGCCCATGGATATAGGGCCGCATCTTCGGGTTCCAGCGGCTGGCACGATGGCCAAAGTGCACGCCGGCTTCGATCAGTTCCTGGGCCAGGACGTTCGACACGCTCATCACTCGTGGGGTGGGGAGAAAGGGTGCAGGCGGACGGAGCCTCGACGGAACTCCGCGACCGCGGGAGCAGTCCCGCAAACTATTCGTATTTTCCGGTCCATGTCAACGCTTACCTGCCAGGACCGGCCTTGAAGGGGCATCGCCAGGGGCACCGCTTGAATCGTCCCGCCGGGCCAAACTACACTTAGCGTCATCTGTGGATGCCGTTTTCGGCCGGTTTTCGCCATTTTGCGGAGCCAAGGCCCCGGGGACGATCCAATGCCAGGGCCGGGAGAACCCCGGTCCGGCCGGCGGTTTTTCCGTCGGATTCCCTGGTTTTTCAGACGGAATCGCCGGTTTTTTCAGACGGAATCCGTGCCGATCCGCCCTTCCACGACCGCCGTACCCCCCGAAACAGCTCCGTCCTCCGCTCGACACGCCCCTTTTCGGCACCGCAAACCGTCCCTTCCTTCCTCAATCCCTCCGGTCTCCCCATGCGTCACGTCCTTTCGGCCACGGTCCAGAACGTTCCTGGCGTGTTGGCCCACGTCTCGGGCATGCTCGCCTCCCGGGGGTACAACATCGACAGCCTCGCCGTCGGTGAAACCGAGGATCGGCGGTTTTCCCGGATGACGTTTGTCCTCCGCGGTGACGACCGTGTTCTCGATCAGGTTCGGCGGCAGCTCGAGAAGATCGTCACCGTCGTCCGCGTCGATGACATCAGCTCGCGGAATTATGTCGAGCGAGACTTGATGCTCATCAAGATTGCCGCCAGCGCCGGATCGACCCGGACCGAGATCAAGGAACTCGCCGAGGTGTTCCGCGGGAGGGTGGTCGACGTCGCGGCCGACAGCGTCGTCGTCGAGATCTCCGGGACAGAAAAGAAGATCGAGGGCTTCATCGAGCTGATGCGTCCGCTCGGGATCCTCGAGCTCGTCCGCACCGGCCGGATCGCGATGGTACGGGGGAGCTCGCCGACCCGTGAGCTCACCGAGGCGGCCGACGGTGCCCGCCCCGCCGATGAGGCGTCGGTTCGTGAATCGCTCGCCTGAATCGCCCGCCGTATTCCCCTTTTTCTTGGGGCGTCCGGGCCCGTTGCCCAGCCGCCCCATTCAGTCCAACGTTTGAGCCCCCATACCAGTCTCTCTCCCTAAGCCTGATCCCGAGGAGTGATCCCTTGCCCGCCACGATCTATTACGACGCCGACGCTGATCTCAAGGCCCTCGATGGCAAGACCATCGCCATCATCGGCTACGGCAGCCAGGGGCACGCGCAGGCCCAAAACCTCCGTGACAGCGGGCTCAAGGTCGTCGTCGCCCAGCGGCCGGGCGGGCCAAACTACGACCTCGCCAAGAAGCACGGCTTCGAGCCGATGAGCGTCGAGGATGCGGTCAAGCAGGCCGACCTGATCAACATCCTCCTCCCCGACGAGCTCGCCGCCGACGTCTACAAAGCGTCGATCAAGCCGAATCTGAAGAAGGGCGCCGTGCTGATGGCCAGCCACGGCTTCAATTTCCACTTCGGGCAGATCGAGCCCCCCGCCGGCCACGACGTGATGCTCGTCGCCCCGAAGGGCCCGGGGCATCTCGTCCGCAGCGAGTATGTGAAGGGAGGGGGCGTCCCCTGCCTCATTGCCCTCGGTGACGGGGCTTCTCCGGCAACGAAAAAGCTCGGCCTCGCGTACGCCAAGGGGATCGGCGGCACCCGTGGCGGTGTCATCGAGACGACGATCGCGGAGGAGACCGAGACCGACCTCTTCGGCGAGCAGGTTGTCCTCTGCGGCGGCGTCTCGGAGCTCATCAAGGCGGGCTTCGACACGCTCGTCGACGCCGGCTACCAGCCGGAGATGGCCTACTTCGAATGCCTCCACGAGATGAAGCTCATCGTCGACCTCCTCTATCAAGGCGGGCTCGAGTACATGCGCTACAGCATCTCGAACACCGCCGAGTACGGTGACTACACCCGCGGCAAGCGGATCATCACCGACGAGACCCGTGCGGAGATGAAGAAGATCCTCGAGGAGATCCGCTCGGGCGAGTTTGCCCGCGACTGGATCCTCGAGAACCGTGGCGGAGCGGCGATGTTCAAGAGCACCCGCCGCCGCGAGCGCGAGCACAAGCTCACCGAGACCGGCCGCAATCTCCGCAAGATGATGAAGTGGATCGAGGCGAAGGAAGTCTGAGGACTTTCTTGTCCGTGACCCGTGGGAACGCCGAGGGTTCCCCGGGTCGGCACGGACCGTGCCATTTTGATCGAGTCTTGAGTCGTCGTATGTGTGTCGCCAGAAGAGAAACGGGAGAGCTGACATGACCCCCGAAGAACGCCAGTCGCGGACGCTCTACGAGCAGCTCACCCCGGGGGACCGGGTCGAGGTGATCCATGGCGTCCAGATCGGCTCGAGCGCCGCTTGGAGCACGACGACGGTGGGGAAGGTGTTGCGGCGCGAGCGTCGTCGCCACGGCCTCCACTTCCGCCGCAATCCCGACGACAAGGTCTTCAGCGACGTCCTCATCCTCTCCCGCGACGACGGCGAACTCACCACGGTGACGATCGACGAGTACACGCAGCTTCGGAAGCTGTAGGAGCAGGGCTCAGGGCTGGAGGCCCGGGTCTCGTGTAAGCGGGCGGATGCCCGCCAAGCGAACACGAGCCGGACGCTCGTGGTTCGCGTGAAGCTCCCGAGTACACGCAGCTTCGGAAGCTGTAGGAGCAGGGCTCAGGGCCGGAGGCCCGGGTCTCGTGTCAGCGGGCGGATGCCCGCCAAGCGAACACGAGCCGGACGCTCGTGGTTCGCGTGAAGCGGCAGCGTCAGGCCACGCGGGCGATGACGCACTTGAGGTATTCCCCCTCGAGGCAGCTGGCGCTCACGGGGTGATCGGGAGCGGCGCCGCGGCATTCGAGCATGGCGATCTGGCGGCCGCTCCGCTGGGCCACGGCGGAGAGCATTTCCAGGAAGTCGTCGCGCGAAACGCTCCCGGAGCAGGAACAGGTGACGAGGATCCCCCCCGGCTCGAGGAGATCGACCGCGACACGGTTGATGCGGTGGTAGGCCCGGAGGGCCTCGTCGATGGCGCCGCGGCTGCGGGCAAACTTCGGCGGATCGAGGATCACCATCCCGAACTTCTCGCCGGCAGCGGCCAGGCTGTCGATCCGCGCGAAAGCGTCGGCTGTCTCCACCGTGACGTTCGCTGCGCCGTTGAAATCGGCGTTGGCTCGGGCAAGCGCCGTCGCCTTGGCGCTGCCATCGACGGCAAGCACGCTCTTGGCAGCGCCTGTGACAGCGCAGGTGACGGCGAAGCCGCCGGAGTAGCAGAAGAGATCGAGGACGCGGCGGTCGCGGGCGAGGAGCGCGGCGGCGCGCCGGTTCTCACGCTGGTCGAGGTAGAAGCCGGTCTTCTGTCCCTCGGTGAGATCGACGCCCCAAGAGAGGTTGCCCTCGCGGATGAACACCGGCCCGTCCGGCGCGGTGCCGCGGATGACCCGGTCGGGGAGATGGAGCCCCTCGAGCTTCGAAAGGCCGCGGTCGGCGCCGCGGAGGAGGATCCCCGCCGGCTTGACGGCCTCGTCGAGGGCGTCGCAGATCGCGTCGAGCCGGCCCGCCATCGCCAGGCTCGTCACCTGAACGGCGAGATGGGCGCCGTAGCGATCGACGATCAAGCCGGAGAGATCGTCCCCTTCGCTGTTGATAAGCCGCGCGGCGCCAGCACGATCGTCGAGCCCGAGGGCCCGCCGGAGGGCGACGGCCGCATCGATTCGCGAGCGCCAGAACGGGGCGTCGAGCGGCACGCCGGCGTCGAAGGCGTAGAGCCTGACGCGGAGCCGGCTCGAGGCGTTCCAGATCCCCCGGGCGATGAACCGCCCCTCGTGGGTGGCCAGATCAACGACATCGCCGTCGGCCGGCGTCCCCTCGACCCGTTCGATGGCGGTGTCGAGCACCCAGGGATGACGCCCGAAGAACGGTCGCGCCCGCTTCGCCTTCACGAGCACCGTCGCCGTGGGGAGGCCGGGCTCGTCGGCGCGGCGGGCCGTCGGCGGCGGGGGCGGCTCCACGGAGGGGCCATCGTCGCGACGGCGGCCCTCGGGGCGGGCGTCGCGCGGACGGCGGTTGTCTTTGGCATCGTGCCGTGGGCCCGATCCCGGCTTCCTGCCGGGGCGGCGCCTGCCTTCAGGCATGCACGACCTGCTTCGATTGCCCGGGGAGGACATGGGGGGGCGGAAGTTCGTCGCTCCCCGGATCTTCCTTCACGGTGGTCCGGCCGTTGCGACGGGCCTTGTTGCGTTCGATCCGCAGCACGCTCCAGCTGAATACGGCGCCCAAGGGGCCGGAGAGGAGGGCGGGCATAAGGACGAGGTTGCCGACCAGGGCGATCGTCAGCATCGCGAGCATCATGTAACCGAAACGCTGCGTCGGGCCGAACGGCGAGAGCGAGAACACCGACAGGCCGATGCCGATCACGCCCCAGCTTTGGTACATCGCCCGGGCACAGCCCTTGTAGGCGAGCATCGTCGCCTGCTTGCGGTCGAGCCCGTCGGCGATCCCGCGGCGGAACCAAAGCATGAAGTGGACGACGTCGTCGACGGTCACGCCGAGGGCCACGCTCGGCGCCATCACCGTGCCGATGTCGATGAGGAGATGGCCGTCGGCATAGGCCTTGAGGAGGTGATTGCCCCAGCCCATGGCCCCGAACACCATCACCGCGGGGAAGGCGGCGGGGAGAAGGAGCACGAGGCCCGCCGACGCTGCCCGACAGAGGATGATCATCACCGCGACGATGATCGCGAAGTCCCAAATGAAGCCGATCTTCAGGCCGTCGAGGAGCGAGTGCTGTGCCTTGTAGACCAGCGGCACGAGCCCCGTGTAGTCGACCGCGACGCCGTCGATCCCCTTCTCGACCAGGCGGGCGAGGATCGGGTCGATCTTCGTCTGGAGGTCAGCCTTGAAATCGGCGTAGTCGACTTCCTTGACGGCACTCACGCGGGCGCTGATCCGCCACAGCTCCTGCTCGCGGCCATCGTCGAGGACGGCGTCGCGGAGGTAGTCGCCGGCGAGGAAGTCCTCGCGGTGGGCGAGGAGCCGCCGGTTGAGGACGTTGCGCTTCGTGCGGGCGCCGAGGCCGAAGGCCCGGGCGGCCGCCCCGCCGATCCCCTCACCGCCGTCACCCGTGTCGAGGCTCCGGCCGAAGGTCACGGTGGAGAGCGAGCTCCCCACCTCGCCAAGCCCGCCGATCTCCGACTGGATCTCTCCGACGAGCTCCATCCGCTCGAGGAAGTTGAGCGGGCAGGTCTTCTGATCGATGCGGACGAGGATCTCCATCGGCACCAGCGGGCCGAGATGGGTCTCGAGCCAGCGGTAATCCTCGCGGATCCTCGCCTTCGGGGAGAACAGCCGCATCAGCTGCACGCTGCTCTCCACCTTCGTCATCCCGTAACCGACGCCAGCCATCACCAGGAGGCAAGCGGTGGCTACGAGGCCGTTATTGCGGGTGACCCACTCGCCGGCACGCCACCAGCGGCTGTTCTCCATCGAGCCCAGATCTGTCCCCTCGCCTTCGCCGGTCGAATTGCCAACGAGCTTCGGGGGGAAGAGTTCGAGGGCCGCGGGCATGAAGAAGACGAGGATCAGAAAGCTCACCACGACGCCGACGGCCGAGAAAATGCCGAACATCCGGATCGGCACCAGCTCGCTCACCGCCAGCGTCGCCAGACCGACGGCCGTCGTGCCGGTGGCCAGCGACAGTGGCAGGAGGGCATGATGCACCGAGCGTCCGGCGGCTCCCTCCTGGATGCCAGTCTCGGCGATTTGGTCGCGGTAGTAGTTGGCCAGATGGATCGCCCCGCTGGTGGTGGCGACGTACACCAGCGACGGCATGGTGAGGAGGATCGCGTCGACGGGGTAGCCGGAGTACCAGACCACCGCCAGGCTCGCGAACATGCTGTAGACGCCGGAGGCGAGCACGAGCCCGACGAGCAGTTTGCTCTTCAGGCTCCACCAGCTGACGAAGAATCCGACAACGAGCGAAAGTCCGAACAGGATCGTGACGCTCGTCTGCCCGGCCTTGTCGATCGAGACATTGTCGACCGGAGGGCCACCCATGTGCAGCGAAGCAGCCGGAATGCCGCATTCCTTCGTCGCCACTTCCTGGATGGTGTCGATGGCGCCGTGGAGATTGGCGCGGGCTGTGTCGGAGAGGGTGAGGACGAGGCAGGTCTGACGCAGATCTGTGTCGTCAGGGAGCGCCTCGCCCGTGGCCGACTTCGGCGCCGCACCGATGATCGCTCCGGTGAGACGCTCGATCGCCTCCTCGCGGTCGAGGTTGAGCGGTTCGGCCATCATCAGATCGACGGCCCGGGGGCCTGTTTGGGCCGACTTGTAGTAAATCGGCCGGTCGATCCGGGACGCTTCCTCCGGGGGGGGAAGAAGCTTCTTCGCCAGCAATTCCAGCCGGGGATCGGCCATCGTGCAGCCGTCCCACGAGACGAGGATGAACTCCTCGCCGGCGAAGTTGCGACGGAAGAACCGGTAGACCTGGGTCTCCGGATACTCCAGCGGCAGCCAACCCTTGACGTCGTTGCGGTTGTTCCCCTTGGCCTTGACCGCCCCCACCAACACCAGTGGCAGCAGGAACAGCAGGACCGCCATGATTGCGACGCTGTACCGCTGGTAGAAGTTGTTGCGGGAGTGCGTCATCTCGCCGTGGTTACCCGGGGCCGAGGGACAGGCTGACAGCTGAGGAAGCGTTGTCGGAACACGCAACCGTACAGGGCAAAGGCGAGCCAGTCCATATCGCCCGCCACCGCCGAAATGGGCTTCTGATCCAATCGACCGCGCGCAAGTGATTATGAGCGAAGAACTTCCGTCGTGTGCAGGGTCTTCCCAGCCGGTACAGTCTGCCCTCGCCGCCACGAGGAAATTGGGGAAAATAGGGAGCGAAACACCCTCTCAGTGGGGGTTTTGTATCAGGCCGACGGATCCCACCGGCTGCCGCCCAGCCGGGAAGCTCAAGGAGGGAGCCCTTCCATCGCCTGCTTGTGCGCGGTCGACGGGAGGGCCTTGTGGCTTCCGTCGCAGAAGGGCTTCCGGCCGGAGTGGCTGCAGCGGCACAGCGCCAGTGGCCGGCCGTCGTCGGGGAGGGGGTATTCCTGTCCCTCGTGATCGGTGACCCGCAGGCCGATGCCGAGCGCCAGGCTGTCGGGGGAGATCTCGACGACGAGCGGACCATCGAGCCGACACCGCACCGTCACGCTGCGGGGAGGAAGCGAGCGTTTCGGGTGGCCTGAGGCGGGAGAGGTATCGTCGGGAGTCATGGCGAAGGCCGGGGCGGCGGGCTGGCGGTCTCCGCGGGTCGCTCCTCCGGTTCTTCCCCCTCGGCGTTGACGCCGGGGCCGAGTTCGTTCGGAGATGGCGGGCGGAAGCCGATCGGTGCCGGGCTCGGCGCCGGGGGGGGGCGGCGGGCGGCGAGGGCGACGTTCACCACCACGGCAAAGACGACCCCGGCCAGGAGCGCGGCGGCAAAGCCCCCCCACAGCCAGGCGGAGGGATGGGGGGGAGCGGGGTCACCGAGATCCTCCCGGGCTTCGGCCACCTCCTCGGCGACGCGATCCGACTCGATCCGCGTCCATTCCTGGTCCACGGCCGCCTCATCGACGCTCGGTGTCGAGACCCGGGGCTGGACCGTGGAGCGCGCGGCAGGAGGGGGTGTTCCCGGTGGGATGGGGCGCTTGGGCATGGGGAGACCTGGAGGAGACGGAGGTCAGCGACGGTTGGGAGGAGTCTGCACGCGGGGATCGCGACCGTCAAAATTCCGGCCGGCAACTTCCCCAGCAGCGGTGGGCCCTGGGCCGTCGGGGGTGCCGTTCCAGGGGCGTCGCGGCGGTTGGCGGCCGATCCACCACCACAGCCCGGCGGCCAGGGCGAGGAGGATGATCGACACGACCTGCGAGACCGAGAAGGGCGTGCCGAGGGCGGGGGCCTCGTCGACCCGGATCATCTCGAGGAGAAACCGCGAGATCGGGTGGAGGGTGAGCACGAGCGCGAACACCGCCCCGTCACGCTTGGCCAGCGGCGTGAACGCGACCGCCAGCCAGGCGAGGATCGCGGCGTCGATCGTCGCGTAAAGCTGGGCAGGGTGGACGGGGAGGCTCCAGGAGCGATCGCCCCCGAGCGCCGCCGGAATCAGTCCCCGGGCCGCCTGATCGAGCCAGGGGGGGCTATCGGGAGGGAACCGCACGGCCCAGGGAAGATCGCAGGGGCCGCCGTAGCAACAGCCGTTGAGAAAACAGCCGATCCGGCCGAGCGCCTGTCCGAGGAGCAGGCCAGGCGCGATGCAGTCGGCCAGCCGCGGCAGGGACAGGCCCCGCCTGACGGCGAACCGCCACGCCGCGAGCGCGGCTGTGGGAATCGACCCGAACACCGTCAGCCCGCCCGCGGCGACATTGAGCACACCGGGGAGTCCTGCGAGCAGACTCCGCCCCGGTGGAAAGAATTGGTCGTGGTATTCGATGACATGGAACAGCCTCGCCCCGACGATCCCCCACAGAAAGACCTCGAGCCCGAGGGCGAGGATCGTGTCGGCGTCGTAGCCGGCGTGGCGGCCGCGACGGATCGACAGCCCTGTCCCCGCCGCTGCCGCCAGGAGAAGCATCACGCCATAGCCGCGCACCGGCACGCCGTCGCCGTCGTCGAGCGCCGGAAGTAGCCACACGATCATCGCGCCGGCAAGCGCCAGCGGAAGCCCAAGACCGAGAAGGGCCTCGCGGGCGCCGCTCCGTCGCCAGGCGACGAGAAGTCCGATGCCACCGGCCACGGCCCACAGCGCCAGGAGCAGGCCCTGGCCGAACAACGGCCATTCCCAGAGGCGCGTGGGAAGGTGGAAGAGCGTCGAATGCACGGTGAAGGGATCCCGGTCGGGGCGGCTGCCCTGCAGCCGGATCGGTTTTGGATGAGACTTTTTCCACGGACAGTTCAGGGACGCGGCGGCAGGAAGATGTTGTCGAGGAGGCGGGTGTTGCCGACACGGCCGGCAACCAGCGCCACGGCGGCCGCTCCCGGCCGGGGAGGGAGGAGGGTGTCGGTATCGACCACCTGCGCGTAGTCGACGGGAATGTCACGGGAGCGCAGCGCCGCGCGGATCGCCTTCTCGACCACCGCCACAGCATCACCCGCCTGCCAGCGCTCGGCGGCCGACGTGAGCCCCTCGTGGAGCGCGACGGCCCGGCGGCGATCCTCCGGGGAGAGGTAGGCGTTGCGCGAGCTCATCGCCAGGCCATCGGGCTCGCGGATGGTCGGGCAGACCTCGATGGCGATCGGGATGGCGAGATCGGCAACCATCCGCCGCACGACGACGGTCTGCTGCCAGTCTTTTGCCCCGAAGTAGGCGACATCTGCGGGGACGACGTTGAAGAGCCAGCAGACGACCGTCGCCACGCCGGCGAAGTGCCCCGGACGGATGGCCCCCTCGAAGTCGGCCGCGGGAGCCGCGACAACGACGCTCGTGGCATGCCCGGCTGGGTAGGCGGTTGATGGCTCCGGCACGAACACCCACGTCGCGCCCTTGGCCCCCACCAGCGCCAGGTCGGCCGGCAGCGTCCGCGGATAGCGGGCGAGGTCCTCCCGGGGGCCGAATTGCTTCGGGTTGACGAAGATCGAGACGACGACGTCGTCGCACTCCGCGGCGGCCTGCTCGACGAGGCTGGCGTGCCCGGCGTGGAGCGCGCCCATCGTCGGCACGAAACCGATCCGGCGGCCAGCACGGCAGGCAGCGAGGATCGTGTCGCGCATCAAACGCGGTTCGGCCACGACGATGGGTGTGTGTCCCGGTTGCCCGCTCATCCGGCTGCCTCCACCGTCGCAATCGCCTCGTCGATGGCGCGGCTGAGGTCGTCAGCCGCGACGACGACCACGGCGTGGGGGCCGCGGTCGCCGGCCTGCTTCCCGCAGCGCAGCCGGGCGAGGAGCCGATCCTGGAGCCGGACGAGATCGGCGACAGGATTGTCCTGCCTCCCGGCGTCGGTCATGGTGGATGAAGCGGTGGCGGCCCGTGCGGCGAGCGTCTCCGGTGAGGCCCTCAGCAGGATCGCGACATGGGGCGTCACCGTCTTGGCTGTCACTGCCGTATGCTCGGCCGCGTACCGCCCCAGGGCCATGGGGGAGAGCGTGTCCTCGGCGGCCACCAAGTGCGAGCCGAGCCAGTAGTCAGCGACCGTGCCGTGGGGATCGTCCGGCCAGGTGGATATTTCCAGCGGCCGGGCGCAGGCCGAAAGCGCGGCGCTCCAGGTAGCTTCAGACTCGCCACCGTCCTGCAGACCGGTGCGCCGACGCCAGGGGAGCACTGCCGGCGCCTGGACGAGCCTTGCCAGGGTCGCGTCGGCAACGGCCTCTGCCACCTCGGCCGCCCCCGATCCCGGCACGCCGACGATGGCGACATTGAGGTGCGGCTGCGAGATGTTGTCGAGAAGGTCGCTGAGGCTGCAGCGCGAGAGCGGGTGACGGAGATCCGGGGCGATCTCCACGGCGGGCTCGAGGACGAACCGGCGCGTCATCATCCGCGGATGGGGGATCGTGAGGGCCGAGCCATCGACGACCTCGTTGTCGAGGACGAGTTGGTCGTAAAGAAGGATGTCGAGATCGAGCGTTCGCGGGCCCCAACGCTCCGTCCGATCGCGGTGGAGGGTGTTCTCCACGGCCGAGAGCACGCCGAGGAGTTCGTGGGGCCCGAGTTCCGTGTCGATCAGGCAGGCCCCGTTGAGGAACGGGGCCTGGTCGGGAGGCCCGCCGATCGGCCTGGTCTCGCGGTGACGGCTCACCGCCCGCATCGTGATGCCAGGCATGACGCCGAGGAGTTCGATGGCACGATCGAGTTGCTCGCGCCTGGCCCCCTGATTGGAACCACATCCGATCAGGCAGCAAGCCATGTCGTACTCCCTGCAGGTCCGGCGGGCGGTTGCCCCGCGCGGCGTGCGGGGAATGGTATCGGTTGACGGCGTCTCGGGCTGTCCGGGGAGATTGTTTCCCGCGCGTGGTCCCGCCGACAAGCGCAGCCGTCGGGATCTTCTTCCAGCCGAGGCCGATTTGAGTCCCGGCCGAAGGTGCCTGGGGGCGACAGTCTGCCGGATCGGGCCACGATCTGCACGCCCCTCGGCCTGTCAGACCGGCATCTTCTCAGCCTGTCCAAAACAAGCCGGGAGCCATCCCCTCTCCGGGATGGTGAGACGGGAAAGATGGGGGGGACATCCAGGCCACGACCAAGGTCGTCGACATTCGCTCCCTCGTGTCGTCGCCCCCCAAGCTCTCTTTCCCGTCGCACGGCGATCCGGACATCGCTCCGGTTGCCACCGCGCTGCTGTCTCGTGCGGGCCCATTTCCTCGAGTCACGTGTTGCCCGCCCCGATGAATTGCGATCCCATCAAGGGAGACGCGAGCCGTTGGGAACGAAGCCACGGACCAGTGCCGATCCTTCGGCGGATCGATCATGATTCCCTGCGGAGGAGCCATTCCTCCGCAGGGAATCGTGACCAACCATGGGCCATCTCGATTTCCACCGTCAACGATCCGCCGCGACGCGGATCAGCGACCATCAAATCGACGCTGCGGCGCCATTCTGTTGGGATGCGCTGGGTTGTCAAGCAGGAAGCTTGATCGCCGCGCCACACGCGGAAAAACGTGAGGTGTGTTCGGCGCGGGAGCGTCTCAGCGCTGCGACGGCGAGGGTTGACAGCAGTGCTAGCATCGTCGCCACACGTCGGGCCGGGGGCGAGCACCACCCTTGTCAGGCAGCGCGCGGGCGGACACAACTGTCGGACCTGCGGGATCGTCGGGCGATTCACGCGGGCTGTCTGGATGACGTGCCGCACGTCGGCTCGAGGGACGTCGACCGGTGTGTCGCCCTGGTTCGAGGTGACCTCGATGGCTTCACACGATGATCGCGGGGATCGTGACCGGCGCGAGACGGCCTCATTCGACGAGGAGCTCGACAGCTTGCTGCACGAGGTCGACGCCGATCTCCGCGGTGCCGAGTCCCCCCTGCAGCGATCGCCCGGATCGCCCGACGACGACAGTCTTTCTGACGGCGCGTCGGCTGCTGCCGACAGCTACTGGGCCCTGTCGCGGATGCCGCTGACGAGCCTCGTGTTCATCCTCCCGCTCGTGCTTGCCTACGAAGGAGGCGTGCTGTTTCTGGGACGGAGTTCGCCGCGGAACGGAGCCGACGTCTGGCTGCGGCACATCCTCGATGCGCTCGGGTTTGGCGAGTATTTCCTCCTCCCGGTGCTCACGATCCTCGGATTGCTCGCCTGGCAGCACATCGAACACGACCGCTGGCGCTTCAAGCCCTGGGTGCTTGTCGGCATGGCGGCGGAGTGCCTCCTCCTCGCCGTCGTGCTCGTCGGACTGGCGCGGCTCCAGAACCGGCTCTGGCCGCTTCAGCTCGGGCCCGGGCTGGAGGGGATCTTCGCGCGATTCATCGGGTTTTGTGGGGCAGGGCTCTACGAGGAGGTGCTCTTCCGCCTTCTCATGCTCCCTGCCGTCGCCTGGGGGCTCGAGCGGGTCGGGACGCCGCCGTCGTCGTCGGTGCTGTGGTCGGCCGTGATCACGAGCCTCCTGTTCAGCGCCGCCCACTACGTCGGGCCGTTGGGCGACAGCTTCGAGCTCTACAGCTTCACCTTCCGCACCATGGCCGGGCTGTTCTTCGCCCTGCTCTTCGTGGTCCGCGGATTCGGGATCGCGGCGGGCACCCATGCCGCCTACGACATGCTCGTCGGCCTCCTCCCCTGACGATCCGCGGAAAAATTGCAAGGCGATTTTTCGGGGTTCGCTCACGGCGGTATTTCTCCTCGGACGGCCGATCGGGGTGATCGGGTTGGTGACCGCGGCGGGGATTTTTATACTTGCTGTCCCGGCCCTCGCGTGCGGTGAACCGGTGGGGAGAAGTCGATGACGGCTTTTTCCGCGGACTGTTCAGAGGAGAATCGCCCGCGTGCTGTCGGCCCGTCCCAAAGTCACCGACCTCGTCATGCAGCTCTACGGGCGCGTCCTGCACCCGGAGCTGTTCGAGATCCATGCCACGCGCTCGATTGAGCGCGGCGGCTACTCCGCGAGCGTCTCGATCACCAGCGCCGGCCATGTCATCTGCTGGCGGAAGGACGGCCTGGTGCTCTCGGAGGTCGCCACGGCGGCGACGGCACCGCTGCCGCAGAAGCGCAGGCTGTTCTCCTACCGGATCAGCGGCGAGCGCAGCGACCGGATGGAATGCCG
>CANGGC010000005.1 GCA_947453125.1 Planctomycetaceae bacterium
CCGCCTCCAAGTCCGCACGCCACTTTTTACGCCACCAAGTTGGCAAAACCTTGGATTTCCCGGTAGAAACCTAGAAACCGTCCTGTCCTACTCGGGGAGCTAAGCCACTCTCACAAGAGGTGGCACGATGAGGCAGGCAGGTGAAAAACCGCCTGCCTCTCGGCGTTTCTGGGGGGCTTTCAGAGGCAGGCTTCGTTCCCCTGCTGCCCCCTGCCAGCCCCTGCCGACCGGATTTACGTCGGAATCTACGTCGCATTTTACGTCACCCCCTCAAAGCGAACACTGACGGCGACGAGAGGCGGCGAGAGGATTCGAACTTCCGGCGGAACCCGCCGATCGGCTAGCGTGCTGGCATGGCCAAAAAGTCGCTCCAAACTGAACTCGGCAAGAAGCGGCCGTTTGAGTCGCCCGAGAAGGAGGCGATGCTCAACATCGTCCGCACCGGCGACCAGTTCCAGAACCGCATCGGCAAACTTTTCCGCGCCTTCGGGCTGACTGGCTCGCAGCACAACGTCCTGCGGATCCTCCGGGGCGAAGGCCGCCCGATGCAGTGCATGGAGATCAAGAACCGCATGATCCAGGTTGTCCCCGCGATGACCGGCCTCCTCGACCGGCTGGAAAAGGACGGCTACGTCACCAGGACCCGCTGCGAGAAGGATGGCCGGGTCGTCTACGTCGATCTGACGGCGAAGGCGAAGAGCGTGCTCGAGCTTATCGACGCTCCGCTCTCCGACCTCTACCGGGAATGCCTCGGCCACCTCACCCGGGCCGAACTGGTGGAACTCTCTCGGCTCCTCGAGAAAGCGCGCCTGAGCGTGCAGCCGTAGAGGCACGCTCGTCCGGGCGGCGGACGGGGGTGGTTCGATTCGTTCGAGTCGAACGAGCCCCCAGGCCGATAGATGACATGTCAACTATCTCGCCCGGCCCTGTCCGTGAAATGGAGACCACGATGGAGCGAACGAATCCGACCGTCAGCGGCAGGGCGGCGAAGATCGGGGCGATGCTCTTCGCCCTGTGGGGTGTGTTGCACGTGTGGGTGGGGTACGAGGGGGTCCATCAATACCTCGCAAACGCCGCCCCCGGCTTGTGGAAGATGCTCACCGGGGGTCAAAACGCCCCGCACGATGCCTTCCAGCACGCCACCGATGCGATGACGGCGAACGTCCACGCCCATCTCATCCTCAACTTCTGCCTCGATGTCGCCGGGTACGGAGTCCTCGGATTTTTCGTCGCCTGGATGATCTGGAAGCGGGCGTCGTGGACCGGCTATCTGATCGGGTTGGTGGTCATCGGTATCGGGGATCTGGCGTTTCTGTTCGTGCAGGTGGTGCCGGGGATCATCGAGATGAATGCCGGCACGATTGGCGGGCCGGTGCTGTGGTTCCTCGCCGTCGCGATCACGCCGTTCGGCTTGCCTTCGCTGTGGCGGCAGACTCCCACCTTCGGCACCTGATGCACGTATCGATCGCTGGCCGACCTGACACCCGACGCCTCGCAATGGGCTAGGGGCAGGGGGGCACCGATCGGGAAGGCAGCCAGAGAATGGATCTGCGGTCAGGGACTCCTTTGGCCCGACGGAGAGTCTTCCATAGCTCGACCGTCGGAACGCCAACTGGATGTACGGTGGCGATGGGGCAGGTAGTACTCAAGAAGCCGCCCGGTCTTCGGGCTTCTCCAGAGCCTTTCTGAGGTGCTCTTCAGTGATGTGGGAATAGTGCGTGGCTAGAGCGACGGCATCGCCCCTCGGCGGCGTTAACGGTGGTGCATCAGGGTCCGGCAAAGGGGCCGATGGTGGGCCGCCGGACGCGTGCCAGGGGGACAGTTCGACCTTCGACTTTTGACGTAAACCCTTGATAATCCAGGCACCTTGCTCCACCATACGCTGGTTTGGGGAGTGGGTGCGGAGGGGGGCTAAGCTCCTTTTTGCATGTGCCAGCACGAAGCCGCAGAGTGACGCAAGTCGTTCTGCGGCTTGTTTTTTTGGCATGATACGGAAGACAGATTGGGCGTGATTGCCCACCCTGCGACCGTACCCCCGGGGGGCGGGCTGGACCACTGCCTGGAGAACGCATTGCGGATGACCATGGGCCGGAAACCTCAGCAAGACCGCAGCGCCCTTTCGATGGCCCGAATGCTCGACGCGGCCGAGGCTATTTTTGCAGAGGGCGGAGATAACGCCCTCACTGTGGAAGCCGTCGTCAAGCGTGCGGAAACATCGGTCGGGAGCTTCTACGGCCGGTTCGACGACCGCGAGGGCCTGCTCCAAGCAATGCACGAGCGGTTCCTCTTGCGGCTCGGAGGCGCGGCGCACGTGGCGGTCGCAGCCGCCGGCAACGAAAAAACCCTGGCAGGGGCGCTCGAGGTGTTCATCTCGCACGTCTTCACCGGCGCGCACGAATACCGCAATTCAGGCCGGTTCTTCGTCCTCCACCGTTCGGCCGACCCGAACCTGCGAGCCCAAGGCATCCGGGCGAACGCCGTGTTCGCCGGCATCTTCACCACGCTCATGCTGAGCCACCGCGAGGAGATCGCCCATGCCAGCCCGGAGACCGCGATCGACGTGGCCTGGCGGATGTTGTACGCGGCGCTCGCCCAGCAGATGATGTTTGACGATCAGGAAGTCAGCGGTGTGCCGATGACCATCCCGGCGCTGGTACGCGAAATCACATGCTGCCTTGCAGCCTACCTCGAGGCGCCCCCGGTTAAGGCGCCCCCGGTCAAGGCAGCCCCCGTCAAGGCAGCCCGAGCGAAACGCTGATCGCTCGTTCCGGCGGGTCGCGAGCCCACAAATCAAAGCATTTGCTTTTGATTGCCAATGGGAATACTCCCTCTCTGGCGGGGGCTGTGCCTGAGGATGAGCTCCCGCAAGGCCCCGCAAAATACGCGAGCAAAAGGCTGAAGTTCCGGTTCTTCGACGGTTGCCTGCGACTCCTCCAATTTCGGTTGGATTTTTCGTTGAATCAAGCATCCACAGAGTCTAAATTAGAGGACACATTCTGGAATGCTTCGAGGCCATTCTCACGGAAAAATCCCATGATGAAGCTCAACACGTTCTCCAACACTGCACGTCTTCGAACCTATCTCTCACTCGCCCTCGGTGCGGGTGCGCACTCGATGGCGGAGCACAACGCCCACGCCGAAATCATCACCTCGCTTGTGAATGAAACGAGCACCAACAGCGTTGACCCGATTTTCATCAGGTTCAGCAATGGCGTCATTTCCAGCGGTCATGGCGTCGTCGACGGGACCCTTGGAACCCTCAACGGAGCTTCCGGGTTAGGGAAGGGTTATGTAGGCCCAGCCAGAATTGTAAGTGATGCTAGTGTCACGGATCCTCTGCAATGGTCTTACGTCTCCCGCCAACCCCTGCCTTATGGAGCCACGATTGATGCAAGCACTTCATGGGGAGGCGAGCCAACCAGCGATCCTAGCTTTGTATTGGTAGACCAAGGCCTATCCAATGCCTATTACGGACTTAAATTCTACGCTGGCGAGGGCACGTATAACTACGGATGGATGCAGGTCTCAACGCCCGGATCTGACCTGACCTTCGGCACTGCCGCGGTAGAAACCATCGCCAACACAAGTATCGGAGCCGGAGTCGTTGCTCCTGTTCCCGAACCCTCGACAGTCGCCCTGCTAGCCATGGCCGGTGGCGCGGCCGCCCTGAGACTCCTGCGGAAGAAGAGAGCCGCTTAAGCCTGATTCCGCTCAAGGAAAGGCGCGGTTCTTGGCAATAAAAGCCCGCGGGGATTCCTCCTGCGCGGTTTCTGTTCTTGGTGCCTGCTTCCCTGCATCGCATCCTATGAATCCTGATCCCCACCTCCTTGCGCTCGGCTACCCCAAGTGCGGCAATGTCTGGTTGCGGGCGTTGCTGGCAGACCTGCTACGAGCCGGAGGGGTGGATTTCCGCCAGATCATGGAGAACCACCCGATCGCCCCTGTCTTGGAAGAGATGGATCTCGGCATCCGGGACCAGGCGAGGCAGGATCAGGTGCGATTCGACCCGCTGAGGGCCTATCAGGATATTCCGGCGGTTTTTTCCTGGGCGATCCCTGATATCCATGCGTATGCGGCAGCCACCAGCATGGCCCACTCCCACTCGCCTTGGATGCGAGGGATCGATCCCTTTATCGGAGCCTTCAGCCACCGGGTGTTGATCGTGCGCGATCCGCGTGATGTGGCGGTCTCTTGGTCGCGCTGGATCTTCACGCCATTCAACAGGCTTCACCGTCCGACGCTTCACGAGACTCCCGAGGCGCTGCTGCGGAGTGATCTTGCCCTCCGCGTGGCAGAGTGGAATGCGCATCAGAAGGGATGGCTCGAGGAGTGCTCGCCCGACCTTTCCCCGCATCTTGTCTTCTACGAACAGCTCGTGGATGACACGCCCCGGGAGCTAGGGCGTATCGCAGGCTATCTCGGGCTCGAAGTCTCCGCGGAGGCGCTGAAACAGGTCGCTGCAAGCCATGCTCTCGGAGAGATGAGGAAAAGGCAGCCCCACCATGTCTACCGGGGAGGCTGGGGAGGCTGGCTCGAGCATCTGGATGACCGTCAGGTGCATGACGTCCAGCGGATCTGCGGCCGGATGATGAAATCACTCGGCTACCCGCTCAACCGTGGCGACTCTCAAGGCTGGACGCCCGACCTCCTCCATGCACCGACGAGATCGGGGAGGAGTCGGGCCGGCCTGGAGCCGTGATCAAGACAGGAACATGAAGACGCTTTTCATCGCACTGGAGGGATTCACAGGGCCGGCCTTCCGCCGGGCCCGCGAACTCGGCGCTCTCCCCGTGCTCGACTCATGGTGCGGCTCGGGAGGGATTGCCGATCTCCACTTTCCCTTGGCAGACATGCGCCAGGCGATGCTGGTTTCCACGATGACCGGCACCTGGCCGGACCAGCATGGAATCATGACGGCTGAAATTGGCGATCCAGCCGCAAAGACGCTGCGTCCCGTGACGCCGGCAGACCGCTTCCGGCCTGCTCTTTGGGAACTCCTCGACGAGGAAGGTGTGCCCTCTCTCAGCGTTGGCTGGCCACTGGCCATCAACGGCAGGACAAGCCACGCAGCCATCGTCTCCTCGGCATTCGGGCCGGCGATCGCGGATCCCACCTCAGCTCCCACGGCAGCGCTCTACCCACCCTCTCTTTGCGACACGCTTCGCGAGTGCATCCTGCGGCCAGAGGAACTCGACCCAGCGGCCGTCGGTAGCCTGATGCCGGGATGGGCGGGCGTCGATCCCGCGCTGGATGCCCGACCCGGACTCATCGCCAGGATCCTTGCGGAGAATGTCTCCCGTCACGCGGCGTTTCTGGAGCTGATCGCGAGCAAGCCGCCGAGGGAAGAATCAACGGAGGAATTCGGGGACTACGAATGTGCCACACTCTGCCTGAGCTTGGTTGGGGAATTTGCCAGCCTCGAGCGGGCAAGCGAGTCGATGGGTGACGGCCTTCTGGAGGAGCTGTCAGATCGAGGACTTCCATTGCTGAATGCCTTTCTGGATTCCATTCTGGAAACAATTCCGCCAGAGACGAATCTGATCATCGCGGGAATTCCCCACGTGGAGACGCCTGAGGCGGGCGGGTTTCTCCTCATCTCTGGTGTCGCCTTTGTTGCGGGCTCACTTCCCAAAAGCGTCGGCATCACTGAGATTGCCCCCTTGGTCATGAGTTGCTGCGGCGTTCTTCCCGCGAGCCTGCCGACCACCAGCCTGCCGACCACCAGGTTGATCTCCGTGCTCCGGAAAGACTTTGCCTTCCGGGTGTCACATACGGAGAGTCCGCGGCATCCGGATACGGACTGCCCTGACTTCCATCACCTCCTCGCGATCGAGTCGGATCTGCAGGTTCAGCCAGGGCACGGGCCTCTTTCCGGGGAACTCTGGCACGTGACGGCACTCTCGGTTCTCTCCCGATCCCTGATGGCTCGTGGTGAGTTTGTTTCGGCCCTCCCCGTGCTCGAAGCCCAGGCTCTCCTTCTTCCGAGAAACCAAAAAGCTCACCTCCTTCTGTCCGAGTGTCGCCAGAGACTGGATCTCCTGGAGGAGGCTCTCGACTCTGCCTACGCTGCCATCAATCCCTTCCATGGGAACGACCCGATTGCGCTGCTCAGAGCGGCTGAACTGGAGGCGTTGACCGGTCGCCCGCAAAAAGCCCGCACGCTTCTCCAACAGGCCGCTGCGGAGATGGGCGGATTTCCACAGCATCGATTGCTGCAGGCGAATGTTCTCATCTTCCTCCGCGACTGGACCGAGGCCGAGGCGATCCTTGCCATTCTGGCGAAAGAGTCGCCCGAAGACGCCTATATCCGCTATCGCCTCTGCCGCTGCCATGTGGCGCGCTCGCAATGGCAGGAGGCTCTCCACCATGCTGTCGAGTCGATCCGTATCGAACCGAAGCGGGCTTTGGTGCATGAACTGCTCGGGTATACCCTGCACGGAGTGGGCATGCTCGAACAGGCAAAAATAGCCTTCGAGAATGCGGCGATACTCTCTCCCCAATGGGCCCGGCCGAAGGCGATGCTGGTGGCCTTGGCCCGGAAAATGGGACGCTCTCAAACGGTGATCGATGATCTGCAGGCCGACTACTGGAAGACAAAACAGGAAAGTGACACGCAGAGGAAGATGCAGCGAGAGAGCCTCCGATCGTCTGGAAAGAGTACGTGATCAGCATTGACCTGCCCGCGGATCGCGGGTGGCGCCGCAGCCTTCACGCCGAGATGCGGCGGGCATGGAGGATTTCGCTCGCATCGAGGCGACGGATGTCCTCCGGTTTCAGCGTCACGACACCCACGGTATTCCCGTCGCCAGCGATGAACTCCACCTCGTAGGCTTCGTTGTTGTTTTCCCGGGAGTTGCGAAATCGTCTCGCCTCAGATTTCTCATCCCAGGGTCGCTGGTTCGAGTCCAGCCGGCGGAAAGTCGGTTCGCTTTCGACATCCGCGGGATGGCCTGCGAGGCCCGGATCGCGATGGTGACGGAAGACCGCAAGCGGCTCGGACTCTTTCCCGATCTCGATGTGGCCCGCAACGTGAGCCTCTGCAGCCTCTCCGACGCACTCCGCGGTGGACTGCTCTCGCGATATCGTGAGGAGGAACTCATGGCCGGGCCGATCCGCGACACAGGCGTCAAGACGCCGGGGCCGCACGCGGCGATCACGGGACTCTCCGGTGGCAAACAACAGAGGTGTATCATCGGCCGCTGGCTGCTCACGAAGTCCACCATCTTGCTCCTCGACCACCCCACGCGGGGCATCGACGTGGGCGCTAAGTCAGAACTCTACGCGCTCATCGACCGGCTCTGCCGCGACGGGCTCGGCGTGATTCTCACGTCGAGTGAACTCCCGGAGCTACTCACGCTTGCCGACCGGATCATCGGGCTCGCGGAGGGCCGGATGACGGCAGAAGTTCCGCGTTCAGAGGCGACCAAGAGATCATGGAAGCCACAACCGGCGGCTGACCAGAAGATCAGGGTTATGGAATCAGGGCGACTTCGCCGCCCGAACGGCTGGCGAGCGACTGCAGGAGCGTGCCTGAAATGCCCTCGGCCACGGATCGTACGCCACCGTCAGCAGACAGTGCCTGGAACACCCCTCCCGACAGCCGCGACCGCGGCTTGAGCGAGGTCTCGAGCGAGGAAGCTCCGACGCCCGCTCCCAGGCCCGTATAGCGGCCGACGTCGGAAAAGTATGGCCACGAATAGCGAGACTGCGTCCAGGTACCACCGCCATCGACCGTGTAGTCGCCACATTCGGCGAGGAAGAGCGTGTTGGACAGGCCATCGGTGACGTCCGCCAGCCGAATCGGCTTGTTGCGAATGGATGTCGTATAGGCACCGGCGGCGTCGTTCCAGCCGAGGCCCTCGGGGCCGAGGACACCGCTAAAGTCGGCCGTCGGCGGATTCGCACTGTAGAACCATCCGTCGAGGCGATGGGCCGGATCGGGAGAAGCGGGCCCGGGCCCAATGAGCGCCGCAAAATCGACGGCACCTTTCATCTTCGAGCCGGAGTTGTAGATCCTGATGCTGGCGGCCACGATGTCTTCCTCCTGGCTCTCGGGAGGACAGGCTAGGCAGTAGGAGTCGTACATGTTCGAAAACGCCCCCTCCTCGATGTAGGGCAGGATGGCTATGGCCCACGACTGGGGCCGGATGTAGTCGATGCCGGTTTCCACCGCGCCCTCGAGATGGGCCACAGTGCCGGGCCGCGGCCGGCCGGACGCGAATGGAAACCCGCGACGGGCATCGGCATAGCTAAGCATCGCGATACCGATCTGCCGAAGATTGCTCTGGCACTGGCTGCGGGCGGCAGCCTGTCGGGCCTGCTGCACCGCCGGCACGAGCAGTCCGATCAGTGTGCCCACGATCGCGATCACGGCCAGAAGTTCGATCAGCGTAAAGCCGCCCAAAGACCGACGGCGTGTCTTGGTGATTGCGGATCTCATGACAGCTGATTGGCCCTTTCCGGCCCGGCAACCCACGGAACAACCCTCTTCCGAAGTTGACCTCCGGAATCTGCGCCCAGAATCTACGACTAGAACGTACGTCTCACTGTCTGCGGCTTGTTGTCGAGTCCAAACGCCGTGAAGGCCACCTCACGCGGCGTCTGCCAGGCTGCGACCACCGGCTTGGCCTGCCCGCCTAACTGGCTCTGGTAGGTAGTGGCAAGATTCACGGCGCCACGCCGGGGCCCAAACGGACGGAACGTCACCACGGGCATGGGTGGAGTTTCGACGGTGGTCTCGTGCATCGCTGCCATGCCCGGCATGCCGGACATGGAGTGGCTTCCGTGCGTGGAGCAGTGGCAGATGTCCGCCATGTTCCACACGCTCACGGTGCCGACATTTTTACCGGCTTCCGGCGTCGTGATCAGGTTCGGCTTGTAGCTAGGCACCGTCGAGGGTGCCACGTAGCCAACGGCCACTTTGACGCCATCGCGGCTTCCGCCTGGGGCCACGAACGTGAAGCACTTCTCCGGATTGGCGACGCCATTGACGATATCACGGCCGCTGATCGCGGTGATGATCGACTCACGACCGGCACGGGCGGAGACGATGATGTCGTCGTAGTTGTCGGCATCGACGTCACCCACGGCGACATTCACGCCGTTGGGAAACCTGCCGGGCAGCACGCCCTTGAATTCGCGGAGCAGCGTGCCCTTGGTGTCGAAGAGACGGACATTGGCGGCGCCGGCCGTCCTGGAACCCGCGACGATGTTCACGGTGCCGTGCTGGCCGAGCGCGCCCACCGCTAAGCTCACGCCGCCGACGCCAGCCTTGCCCTTGAAGGCAGTGAAGGCCGCGGTGGGCTTGAGCGAGCCGTTCTCGTAGACCTTCACGAGCGATGCCTTTGCCCCGGTGCCGAAGGCCATCGTCTCCTTGGTGACCTGGGTCTTGAAGTATGCATTGATCTCCTCGGCCGTCCCGGCGAACGGGGGCGTCTGTTTGCTCGCGGTCGATGTGCCGATGCCGGAGGCGGTCACCACGGGGCCCTTATAATTGGGGAAAGCCTTGATGGTGCCGACCGTGTTACCCTTGCCGTTCAGGACGAGCGTCGACTGAGACGTCGTGCCCAGCGCCAGCCTCAGGCCCTCGGTGTTGCCGAACTGGAACACCGGCGACATCATCCCCTCATCCTCATGCTCGAGGATATGGCAGTGGAAGACGTACTTGCCGGGGAAGTCGAGCACCCGGAATCGAATGGTGACACTGCCGAACGCCGGCACCATGATCACGTCCAGCGGCGAGACGTAGTTGGCGGCATTGGCATTCGGGAACTTCTTGTCGGGCTCGATCGGGAAGCCGTTGATCTTCGTGACAATGAACACACCCTGGTGGATGTGGAACGGATGGTTGAGCGGGCCAGCGTTCAGAATGGTCCATTCCTCGATCGTGCCGATTTCAAGTTGGGGCATGACGCCTTCGCCAAACTTCTTGCCGTTGACGTAGAAATTGTCGATATTGACGATCGGCTTGCCGGTGTCGGGATCAACACCATCAATGGTGGGCAACTGCTCTAGCGAGAACATACGAGTGACGTCCGGCGTCGCCTTCCAGAGCGGATCTGCCGGCTGGAGAGCAAACTCGGGCGCCGCGGTGGTGACGGCATCCCCTTCCACGACGAGGGTGGCCAGCACGTAGTAGTAGCCAGTGCCGCTTGCGTTGACTCGCGCCTCTTCACCACCCCATCCATCCATAAAGTAGTAGGTGCCCGGGGTCGTGGGGGCGGTCACCGCCATCGACATCCGGTTGCCCGGGCTGAGCACGGTGAGCGCGGAGATGTCATTCATCCGCAGTTCACTAGCGCTGAGTTCCACCTTGTAGGGGTGGACGAACGCACTGGCACCGTCCCTGGAGAGGATCGTGGCCGTCCAGGGGTTTTTCAGGTTGTCGTCGGCGATGACGAAGTTTGTGGCGCCGCGGGCCCCGAACTGGCCCATGTTCCAGACCTGCGTCTCACCGGGGCGGACGCGGATGATCGGATTCATCTGGCCGTTGACCCGCTTCTGCCAGCCTGTGGTGTAGCCGTCACCATAATACGAACTGCTGTCAGTACCAGTCATCACTTTATACTGGCCATCGACGGATATATTGACCTCCGAGAGGGTCATGTTCACTTGCCTGAGGTCGTCCTTGTACTGTGGCCATGGCTCGAGCGGATTGCCGACCATAATCATACCGGCCAGGCCACCCTCAACCTGCTGCTTGCTCACCTCGTGCACGTGCGGGTGGTACCAGTTAACGCCCACGCTATTTTCATAGCTAGTGCATCATTCGTTCTGTAAATCCTGTGTGGGCCTGCCCGAGGCGAGCGTAGCGAGCTGAGGGGTGCGTTGGGCATGGATGAATGACCGAAGGTGAAAGTCCTTTATGGGGCCAATTGGAGGCAACCAGAAGCCGGAGGCAGCTGCACGAGACCGAGGCTGGCATTGCACAGCCGAGGCCTTTCCCGCGAGGGCGTGTGGGATGGAAGCCCGAGGCGAACCGCAGCACCGAACGCAAGTGAACCCCCGTAAGGCCGGCCTGCCTGGGCAAGCGTGCCCTGCAACGCAACGCCCGATATCCAATCGCGGCAGGACGGTAGTGGGGGCGGCGGCGGCGAGACGTCATTCATACCTTACCCCAAGAGATCTCCCTTGGTCCGGAAACGGTAGAGGCCACGAAGGCAACGACGCGGGCTCGATGCCAGGGGAGAAGTCGGATCGTCCCGTAGTAGCGAGGAAGCCCGTGAAAGCGGGTGGAGCGAAGGGGGCGATGGGTTTTGAAGCATGAGATCACACCAACTGCAATTCGCGTTTGCCGCCAGCCCGCGAGGGGGCGGGAAGTCGGGACCGTCGGACGCATCCGGCGGCAGAGATTTCCTGCTGCGTACAGCGAATGGCAAGACCGTGAACGATCTCGGCGCCAGTGCGACCGACGCGAGTCGGTTGCTGGAGGCAGCGGCGTCGCCAGCGAACCTGGCGACGGCCCTGCTGAACGTCGTTCGCAACAAGGGTGCTCCGGGAGTGGACGGATGCAGCGTGGACGAGGTCTTGGGCTCTGCCCGATCGCTTCTTCCGCGTCTGCAACGTGCGCTGCTGAACGGGACGTACCAACCGGGTGACATCCGTCGGGTTTGGATTCCCAAACCTGGCGGAGGGGAGCGCGGCCTTGGTATTCCGAACGTGATTGATCGGTGGGTTCAACAGGCCGTGCTCCAGATCTTGGAGCCGATCCTCGAACCGACCTTTCATTCAAGCAGCCACGGATTCCGGCCCAAACGCGGGGCACACACAGCGATCGCCGAGGCGAAGGAGTATGTCGGCAACGGGTACGGGATCGTGGTCGATATCGACCTCTCGAAGTTCTTCGACCGCGTCCATCACCAGCGGCTCCTGAGCCGGCTGGGACAGAAAGTCGCGGATTCCCGGATCCTGAAGCTGATCGGCCGGATGCTGAAGGCGAAAGTCGTGATGCCGGATGGCACGCGGGTGTCGACCGATGAAGGCACACCCCAGGGCGGTCCCCTCTCTCCACTGCTCTCCAACGTCGTACTCGATGAGTTCGACAAGGAACTGTCGAGACGAGGTCTCCGCTTTGTCCGCTACGCCGACGATTGCAACATCTTCGTGCGAAGCGAGCGGGCTGGTCGGCGGGTGATGGACTCGATCCGAAGATTTCTCCAGAGCCGTCTCCGGCTCCAGGTGAACGAGGAGAAGAGCAAAGTCGCCCGTCCCGAAGAGATCCACTTCCTCGGCTTCCGCCTGCGGAAGCCAGCGGAATCAACGAAGGTGGAAGTGCACGTCTCGACGCGCACCAAGGAGCGAATGGATGCCAAGATCCGTGAGCTAACGCCGCGGATGTGGGGCCAATCGCCAACGCGGTGCATCGAGCGGATCAACGTCTACCTTCGAGGCTGGTCGTCCTCCTTCCGAATCTGCACGAAGGAGAACGTCCATCGTCTCCACGTGTGGGATGCCCACATCCGGCGACGGCTGCGGGCGATCCTCGTTCGGCTGAAGAAGCGGCCTCGCTATCTCTTCCGGCACCTACAGGAGCGAGGGGCCAGCGTGCGCGGAGCCGCGCACTCTGCCTACTGCCGACGGGGCGTGTGGTATCGGAGCAACTCAGTTGGAATGACGGTGGCCTACCGGAACGCTTGGTTTCACGAGCGACTGGTGTCCCTGGAATCCACCTGGGAAAGGTGCGATTCTTCAGGGTCACAGAGCTGATCACGCTGCTGCTGGAGGCTCGGGAAGAGAAGATGCTCATCCGGCTCCGCAAGCAGATCAAGCAGCTCGACCTCGTGATCCTCGACGAGCTGGGGTACGTGCCGACCGGCAAGGCGGGGGCCGAACGGCTCTTCGATGTCCTATCGACAGCCTACGAGCGGCAGAGCCTGATCGTGACCACGAATCTCCCCTTCGAGCAGTGGACCGAGGTGCTCGGCAGCGAGCGGCTCACAGGGGCCGCCCTCGACCGCCTCACGCACCGCTGCCACATCCTCGAGGCGAAAGGCGAGAGCTATCGACTCAAAGATGCCCGGAGACGGCAACAAAGAGCTGGACCGACGGCCTGACAGAACGATCCTTTGAGTAAGTGACCTGACGGAGTAGATTCCAAACTCAATCCCAGCGATGCACTTTTCGGCCGCCGCGCGCTGCACTTTTCAACCGGCGTTCACAGGCAACTGGAACCGTCCCGCCACCACGCCCTCGACTGTGAGATCCTCGTCGAGCGACTCCCAACGCAGCGCTGTGCCACCGACCTCCAGCCGAGCTTCGGCCAACTCCGGCTCGCTGGCATCGCGCAGACGACGGAACCGCTTCGCCGGGAATCCCACGAACCGCTGGTCCGTCAACTCGACAAAGACCATTCGCCCCTCAGTCCACGCTCTCGTCGCTACGGCTTCGGTTTCCTGATGGGTGATCTCCTCCATCCCGCGTCTGTAGACCTCGGAGTTCTCGTCGTGTTGCGGGTCGGGGGTGGACATGGGGCTCTCCGGTACAGCCGCAGGCAGCCGCAATGGCAACCCGGTGCCGGTGGATTGAAGCGGTCCGCTACTTCCGGACTGCGGGGAAGGCAGCATAATGCCCCACTGGAGGATCCAACGATGGCGAAAGCAACCTGCCCTGTGACCCGTGCCGAGTTTCTCGAGAAGGCCACCCCGATCACCGTCGTCATCAACGGCGTGGTCATGGAGGCCGGCGTGCGGGAGTTTTCCACCGGCTCCCTCGGCTGGTACACCAACGGCACGATTGCCGTCTCCGTCGGCGGCACGTCGGTCGACGTCCAGATCGGCCTCAACATGACCGTGGCCGGCTCGAAGGATCTGCCGAAGAAGCGGAAGTGAGCGGTCGAATCTGCGGGGCAGACGGGCGTCCGTCCTCCAGCCGCGCTACGTGCCCCAACGCCAGCCCGGGAGTCTCCCCGATGTCATCCTCATGGTCGCCGCCGTCTCCGAGCCTGGGGATCGCGCTGGTTGTCGCCGTGCTCGCGACGTTGGTAGGTCCCCGGCCCACAAGCGCTGACGAAGGTGCGCCGCAGGCGGCGGAGCGCTTCGGTGTGGCGGCGTTCGATCTCCAGCGGCTGTTGCAGGTGCCGGAGGTGTTTCCGGCCGACGGCTTCCAGGTCGGCCCCGAGGGGGATGAGCGGATAAGGCCGCTGTTCTTTGCGGGCTCTGAGTATCAGGGGCGACCGACCCGCGTGTTCGCCTGGTACGGGGCCCCGGCCACGACGCCCGGCACGAAGCTCCCGGCGATGGTCCTTGTCCATGGCGGCGGTGGGACGGCCTTCGAACGCTGGGTGAAGGTGTGGAACGATCGGGGCTACGCGGCGATCGCCATCGACTTGTGCGGCTGTGTGCCACGCGGAACGTATGGCAACTGGGAGCGCCATGCCGAAGGCGGGCCCCCCGGCTGGGATGCGGCCTTCGGCCAAGTCGAGGAGCCGCTCACGGATCAGTGGCCGCATCAGGCCGTGTCGGCGATCGTGCTTGCGCATTCGCTTCTGCGCACGTTCCCTGAAATCGATGCCGAGCGCATTGGCCTCACGGGAATCTCCTGGGGGGGCTACCTGACGTGTCTTACGGCGGGGGTCGACCCGCGCTTCCGCCTCGCCGTGCCGGTGTACGGCTGCGGCCATCTTGCCGACGACTCGGCCTGGCTGGCACGGTTTGCCGAGATGGGGCCGGAGAAGGCAGCGCGGTGGTCGGCCTGGTGGGATCCAGCGAGCTGGCTCCCGCACGCCGAGATGCCGATGCTGTGGGTCAACGGCACCAACGACTTCGCCTACCCGCCCGGCTCCTGGCAACGCTCGTATCGGCTCCCCAAAGGCCCGCGGACGCTCTGCATGACGGTCCGAATGCCCCACGGCCACGGCCCTGCGGGGGAGAATCCCGAGGAGATCCGCGCGTTTACCGATGCGATCCTCGGGGATCAACCCGCCGCCGCGGCACCGGGGCTGACAACGATCACAGGGCAGGGGACGGGCGAAAATCAGACCTGGGTGACATGGCGTGGCGGGCGGCCGATCCGCACTGCGGAGCTCTGCTTCACCGCGGCCAATGGCCGGTGGCAGGATCGGCTCTGGGAAACTCAGCCGGCCACCATCCATCCAGCTGCCGACGCCATGGAGGGGCGGGCGAGCGCCGTCATCCCCGCCGGAGCGACGGCGTGGTATCTCAATCTCGTCGACGAGGCTGGGCTCGTCGTCAGCGGCGAACACGGCGTGCGGTGAGCGGCGGACGCCGTCAGCGTCTCAAAGCGCGGAATGGTTCGTAGATCCGCACCGAAAAGAGCATCTCGCTGGCCGAGAAGGCGTGGCGGATATCCTCCGTTCCCCGAAAGAAATGACCCTCCATGCGCGTCACCGTCGTGGTGGTGGCGCCGAGCGCGAAGAACCGGTAGCCGAGATCGAGTTCGACCCGCTCCGAGAGGGCCCATTTGGCGCCGCAGCCAGCCTGCCAGGCGAAGCTCTGCGCGGTGTCTGGGCCACCGAAGAAGAAGTCGGGAGCGATGCCAGTCAGCTGGTAATGCCCGGTCGTACCGTAGGTCGAGCCGCCGGCGCCGATGCCGCCACCGAGATAGAGATCGACCTCGTCGGTGACGGAGAGGTCGCGCCAGACGTTGGCCATCGTCGACCAACTGTCGGCCGCGACCCATGTCCCGCTCCCGGTGGCCAGTGGGATCGTC
Organism: Planctomycetaceae bacterium; assembly: GCA_947453125.1. Taxonomy (GTDB): domain Bacteria; phylum Planctomycetota; class Planctomycetia; order Pirellulales; family UBA1268; genus QWOP01. The sequence goes on from CANGGC010000005.1 coordinate 15,667, forward strand.
GTGACGGCCAGGGAGTCCTTGAGCGAGTCGCGACCGCGCCCCTCCACCTCGGCTCTGATCGCGCCGAACGGACGATCGAACGCCATCCCGAGCGCCCCTCCGGCCGTGAACAGCGTCCCGTTGGCACTGCCGCCGGTGTACCTTCCGGCCAAGTCGTCGGTGAGCGTGGCAAAGGACGATCCGACGATCCCGGTCACGTAGAACCGACGCGGAGAGACGACGTCGGCCCCAGTGATGACGTCTGGAATCGCCTCTGGGATCACCTCGGGAACAACCAGATCGGCGTCCGATGCGGGGGCGCCCAAGGGCGCGAGAAACGCCAGCCCCATCACCACGCCGAGCCAACCGTGAACGGGCCCTGCGGACCCAAAACGGAGCATGGGGCTGACTTTCTCACGGGGCCGTCGGGTCCTCTGGAAAGTGATCGTCCGGAGTGAGCCCTCCTTTGAAGGGGTGGGTGTCGCGGTGCGTCGGAGAACGCAGACCACCCAGACCTGTGTGAGACGGGGAGGAATGGATCGGCGTTGACGCCGTCCTACTGACGGCGCCGCGCGCGGGATCAGGAAAGCTTGTCGAGGGCGTCGAGGAGGCTCATCGCGCGCCGGGGGCTCCCGATCATCTCGACAAACTTCTTGGCGGCGATGAGATCGGTGAGCGTGAAGGCTTCGTCGGAGGGGAGCATGGGGGCCGTCGCTGCCCGGGGGGGCCTCGGGGGAGCGGCGTCGCGCTTCTTCTTCCGCGGGCGCCGTTCCACGCCCAAGGTGCCGAGGATCTGACTCACTTGGGGAGAGACGACCTCGACCCCGCGGGATTTCAGGATCTCGATGATGTCCCTGGGGCGGGGGCTGCCGCCGGCATCGAGGATCCGCCGCGCTTCAAGCCTGATCTCCTCGCTCTTGTTCACCTTGGCAAGTTCCACGATCGGCGAAGGGACGGTCTCGGGGGCAAGGTGGACCGGTTCCAGGGTGTCGGAGTCGGTCTTGGCTTTCTTCGTCATGGGATGCCGGGGGTGAGGGGGAATCGCAAGCAGGGCGAGGCCCCATGATACCTCCGCGGCAGGAGGCGTCGGGATGACGGTCGATGGCCCGTTTGCCGGGCTCGATGGCGGGCAAGCCGATCGACTTCCTCCACGATTCCGCGGCACCTTTACGGTACGCTCATGACGAGGGACGAGGATTGCCCGGGGATCACCCCGGATGGGGAACGATGAGACCGGCGGAGATGCGGCCATGCCGAACATGCAGGCAATCGAGACGGAGCCCCGCGGGACGTGGTGGCAGCGATTGCTGATCGCGATCTTTTCCCTGGCGCTGACGCTCCTCTTCTTCTGGGCGCTGGGATTCATTCTCCAGGACATTGGCCGGCTGCCCGGCCCGGACTGGAATCGTCTCAGTGGCGACCGGCTCGATCCGGTGATGGCGGCCACAACCACCCGGCTTCAGGAAGAGCAGGCCGGGATCAAGCGGAAGATTGAAAACGAGGAGCGCCGCCGGCAGGTGCTCCGCGACAGCACGGCGACCTCCCAGAAGACGCTCGGTCAGCTCCTCGAACTGCAGCGGATGAGCCTCGAGCAACAGTCGCAGCTGCCTGAGGAACAGCAGCAGGCCCTCACAGAGAGCCAGCGGGTGTTCCTCGCCAACCAGCAGCGCGACCAGGAGCTCACCGAATCGATCTCGGATCATCAGGAGCGACTGGCGGCGATCGCCGAGGAACTCCGCCAGCACCTCGAGCACGTCAATGTCGTGCAGACGCCGGTCCGCGAGGAATACCAGCGGCTCCAGACGAGCCATCGGCTCAGGCTCGCCGCGATCAAGATCGGCGTCCTCGCTCCGCTCCTCGTCCTTGCCGGCCTCCTCTTCGCGAGGTTCCGCAACAGCCCCTACGCGCCGATGGTCTATGCCTTCGGCGCGGCGGTGCTCGCGCGGGCCTTCTTCGTGATGCACGAGTACTTCCCGGCCGAGTACTTCCGCTACATCCTCATCGCCACAGCCCTCGCCGTGATCGCATGGCTCCTTGCCCGGCTCCTCCAACTCGTCGCCCGTCCCGGGGGCCGGGCACGCCAGAAGCAGATCCGCGAGGCCTACGAGTCGTTCGTCTGTCCCGGCTGCCGCTTCCCGATCCGCCGCGGCCCGCTCCGCTTCATGGCCTGGACGCCCCGCAGCCTGCGTCGCGTTTCGCGGCCGCTGGTCGGGGCGAGCGACGAGCCCTATGCCTGTCCATCGTGTGGCCTGCAGCTGTTTACGGCCTGCTCGGCCTGCAAGGGCGTCCGGCACGCGCTCCTTCCGGCCTGCGAGCACTGTGGCGCGGAGGAGAAGCCGGCCGGATGACACGACGGCTGCGTGCCGGCACGATCTCCGCCGGCCACGCGCCGTGGCCTTCAGAACAGGATCCGGCCCAAAAGCATCCCCGTAGCCACCGCCGTCACGGTCGCGACGAGGCCCGGCATCATGAAGGAATGATTGACGAGGTACTTCCCGATCCGCGTCGTCCCGGAACGATCGAAGGTCATCGCCGCGATCAGCGAGCCGGTCGCCGGAATGAGGAAGTAGCCGTTGACGGCCGGAAAGAGCGCGATGAGCTGGGGCGCGGCGATCCCCAGGGAGAGCCCCAGTGGCATCAGCGCCCGCATC
>CANGGC010000006.1 GCA_947453125.1 Planctomycetaceae bacterium
GTTCAGCGTCAACAAGACCCGCTACAACCAGATCGACCCGGGCGGACAGTCGTTCATGATGGGCTTCTCGCTCGGCTACAACCAGACCTGGTGAGCCGCGGCGTCCACCGCCATCACTCTGCGGCGACCACCACGGCCGCCGCCTGGCCGGTCGAGCAAAGATTGACGGCGAGCACGGTGCCGGGGCGATCGGCGAGCGGCTCGCGTTGCACGACGTTGACGGGACAGTCAGGGTCGGGCGAGTCGTAGTTGAGCGTGGCCGGGATGAGCCCTGCATTCAGGCCGAGGATGCTCGCGGCCAGTTCCACGGCGCCACCGCCGGCGCCGAGATGGCCGAAGGCGCTCTTCGGGGCGGTGACCGGAATGTCGCCGAGTTCGGCGGCGATGGCTGTTGCCTCGACCCGATCCATCTCCAGCGTCGAGGCCCCGTGTGCGTTGACGTGCCCGAGAGCCGCCGGCTCGATGCCGGCCTGACCGATCGCTGCTCGGATTGCGAGGCGCAGGGCCGAACCGGAGAGCCGGGCCCCTCCGACTGCCGGCTCGCAGCGCGACGTCGCCGAGAGGAGTTGGCCGCGGATGCGGGCACCGCGGCGAAGGGCGTGGTCGCGCGACTCGAGGACGAACATCCCGGCCCCCTCGCCGTTGACGATGCCGTCGCGATCGAGGTCGAAGGGACGGCTGGCCAGCGTGCAGTCGTCGCGGCGGTGGGAGAGGAGAGCATCGCCACGGGCCACCAGCGCCATCGGATGGAGCCGACATCCACTGCCGCCGGCGAGCATGACGTCGGCCCAGCCGCGGCGGATGACGCTTGCCGCCTCGCCGATCGCCAACAACCCGGAAACGTCCCCGAGGACGATCGTGTTGTTTGGGCCACGGGCATCGTGGGCGATGGCGATGTGCGACGCGGTCATGTTGGGGAGATGCTTGAGGAGCCAGAGTGGATGGAGATCCTCATGGATCGCCTCCGACCAGACGGAGAAATCGAACGCTCCCCCCGCGAGCGCCCGCCGGTAGGTCCGTTCCATCTCTTCGAGATCGGCGTAGATCATGTCGCCCCCGACGACGACGCCGAACCGCTCCGCCTCGAGCACCCCGGGCGCGAGCCCCGCGTCGGCCATCGCCAGATCGGCGGCGGCGAATCCGAACTGGATCTCGCGGCTCATCACCTTGAGGCTCTTCCGCGGCCTCACCCAGAGCTTCGGGTCGAAGTCGGCGATCTCGCCGCCGAACGGCACGCTGAGGCTGCTCGCGTCGAATTGAGTGATCGGCCGGATCCCCGACCGGCCGGCAAGCAGGGAGGCCCAGAAGGCGTCGCCGCCGATGCCGATCGGACTGACCACGCCCACCCCGGTGACGACGACCTCGCGATGGCTGCTCATGCTCGAAACCTAAACCAATCGTGCGTGGCTCGGAAGTGGGACGGCCTTGGCCCAGTCTTCCCGGTGGATGAGGGATCGCTTTTTTCTGCGGTAAACGAAGGGATCATGGCTGCCGCGGGTGGGCCGCCCGCCAGTCGGAGGGCTCTTCGGGATGGCTGTCGGCCCATAGCCCGCGCCGCTCGCGGCGGGCGGCCGACTCGGCCTCGACAAGGTCGGGATTGGGAGCAATCCGGCCGAACACCCAGGCGTGGCCCTCCGCCACCATCTCGCGGTTGATGTCCCGATCGTCGATCCAGAGCGTCCCGAGGAGACGGCCGTGCTGGTCGTAGCCTCTCGAAACGACAGCCACGCGGCGGCCAGCCACTTTGCGCGAGAGCGCATCGGACGACTCCCTCCCCCACGCTTGGGTTGCCTCCGGGGCATCGATGCCGAGGAGACGAATCTTGTGCGTCCCTCCCTCGGTGTCGTGGCAGGTAACCGTGTCGCCATCGTGCACCGTGCGCACCGTCCAGGTGGGGCGGCCGGCGGCGTCGGGCATCCGGCAACGCTCGACGGCGGCCGTCCCGATCGCGGCGAGGGCCATGGCCGCAAACCACCACGGCCGCCACCGCGACGGGAAGCCCCGGCGGCGATCGGGGCGCCGCATCGGGCGGGCTCCTGATCGGGGCGGGGAAGGAGTCCGTGTCACGCCAGCCAGTCCTCGATGACTCGGCCGTGGATGTCGGTGAGGCGGAAGTCGCGGCCGCTGTGGCGGAAGGTGAGACGCGTGTGGTCGAGGCCGAGGCAATGGAGGAGCGTGGCTTGGAGATCATGGACATGGACCGGCTTGTCGACCGCCTTGAAGCCGAGCTCGTCGGTGGCGCCGTAGGCCATTCCCCCCTTCACGCCACCGCCGGCCATCCATACCGAGAAACCATGATGGTTGTGATCGCGCCCCGAGATCTCCTTGATGTCGGTGCCCGGCTGGGGCAGCTCCACGGTCGGGGTCCGTCCGAACTCTCCTCCCCAGAGCACGAGCGTGCTCTCGAGGAGCCCCATGGCGACGAGGTCGTCGAGGAGCGCGCCGATCGCCTGATCGCATTCCTTCGCCAACCGGGCGTGATTCTTGCCGATCGCGTCGTGGCTGTCCCACGGCTGCCCCTCGCCGTGCCACACCTGCACGTAGCGCACGCCGCGCTCGACGAGCCGCCGGGCGATGAGCATCTGCCGCCCCTGGGTGTCGTCGCCGTACCGGTCGCGAACATGCTGCGGCTCGCGGGTGACGTCGAAGGCCTCTCCCGCCTCCGCCTGCATCCGCCAGGCCAGTTCCATCGATGCCAATCGCGCCTCGAGTTGCGGGTCGTGGGCGCGGGTGGCGAGGTGCTTGCGGTCGAGCGCCGTCGTCAGGTCGAATTGTCGACGCTGGGCATCGCGGTCGAGGAACGGGTGGCGGACGTTCTCGACGAGCTCCTCCACCTTCCGTTTGGCGGTGTCGACGTAGGTTCCCTGATACGCGCCCGGGAGGAAGGCGTTGCGCCAGTTTTCCGTGCTCTTGATCGGATAGCCGCCGGGGCACATCGCCACGAAGCCGGGGAGATTCTGGTTCTCCGTTCCCAGGCCGTAGGTCACCCACGCCCCGGCGGCGGGGCGGACAAGCCGACTGTCGCCGCAGTTCATGAGCATCAGCGACGGCTCATGGTTGGGCACATCAGCGTGCATCGAGCGGACGACGAGGAGCCGATCGGCATGGCGGGCCACCGACGGGAACAGATCGCTGATCTCGAGGCCACTCTCGCCATGGCGACGGAATGCGAACGGCGAAGGGAGAGCGGCTCCGGTGCGGCGCTCGGTGGGGAGGGTGCCGGGGACTTCCTGCCCGGCATACTTCTCGAGCGCCACTTTGCGATCGAAGGTGTCGAGGTGGCTCGGGCCACCGTTGGCGAACAGATGAATGACGGCCCTGGCCCGCGCGGGGAAATGCGGAGCGCGGGGGGCGAGCGAGCGGTGGATCGGCTCTGGCGCCGGCGCGACACCGGCGTTGACGGCGGCGGCTTCGGTCTCCAGGAGGCTTGCGGCCCCGAGCCAGCCGAGCCCCAGCCCGGTGCGGAGCAGGGCGTCCCGTCTGGTGACCATCGTGGGCTGGTGGGCGTGAGTGGACATCGTGATGCCGGATGGGAAGGGGCCGTGACGGGCGTCAGTCGGTGAATTGAAACTCGGCGGAGGCGAGCACCGCCTGAGCAAGCTGTTCCCAGGGGCCGAAGTCGGGAGTCGTCGTTCCGGCGCCAGCGAGGAATCCCTTCGCGGCCGCGAGCTCGTCGGCATCGGGGGACCGGGAGAGGCAGGCCCGCCACAGCCGCTCGATCCGCCCGTCATCTCCGCCCCCCGCTTCGCGCAGCGACCGCGCGGCGACCTGCCGGGCGGCGTCGACAACCAGCGGCGCGTTGAGGGCGGCCAGCGACTGCTGGGGAACGCTCGTCCGGCTCCGCTCGTGGGTCGCGGCATCGGGGTTGGCGACGTCGAAAATCCGGAGGATGCCTGGCACATCCTGGCGGTCGAGCCGCGTGTAGAGGGTGCGGCGATGCATGGCGTCCTGGGCGAGCGGGTTCACGCCGCGGCCGCCACGCTGGTGGGTATCGAGAATCCCGGCCGCCGACATCAGCCCGTCGCGCCACGCCTCCCAGTCGAGACGCCGCCGGTTGGCATGGGCGAGGAGTCGGTTGTCGGGATCGAACGCCTCCTGATCGGCGGAGGCGACGGCCGACCGGCGCCAGGTGCGGCTGGTGACGATCTCACGGTGGAGCCAGCGGAGGCTCCACTTGCCCTCATCGACGAAGCGCCGCGCCAGATCGTCGAGAAGCTCCGGATGGATCGGCGGCTCGCCGCGGAGGCCCAGATCCCCGACCGGATCGACGATCCCGCGGCCGAAGTGGTGCGCCCAAACCCAGTTGACGATCATCCGGGCGGCGAGTGGATTGTTCGGATCGACGATCCCGCGGGCGAGGTCGAGGCGGCCGCTCGAGGTCCGCGATGCGGGGGTACCGCCGATGAGCTTGGGGAGCCGTCGCTGGACGAGCTCCCCGGGGCGGCCGGGATTGCCGCGGATGAGGACATGGCTGTCGGAGAGTTGCTCCCGGTCGAGCATCACCATCGCCTGCGGGGGCCCCCCCGGCGATTCGGCCTCGTGCCTGGTGATCTCCATTTTCCGGCGGCGGTGTTCGTTCCCCTCCTCGATCGAGGCCAATTGCATCGCCTCGCCGGGCTGCACGACAAGCGCCGTGCCCTCGGCTCCGAGCGACGCCCGCAGGGCAACAAGCTCCGCCGGATCATCCGCTTGGGCCACCGGACCCCCGGCCCACTCGGGTGACACGCGGGCGAAGAGACGTCCGTAGGCTTCCGCCACGCCGCGGAGCGTCGTCGGGGTGGGGGAGCGGAGTTCGGCGGCGACCAGCAGATTGACCACCGCCGGATCGGGTTGCTCGCCCCAGGCGACCAGCAGTGCTGCGATGGCGGGGCCGATCTCCTCGTCGGTCTTCCCCTTGAGCTGCACCCACGGCCCGAGGACCGGGTCGGCCGGGGCGGCGTTGCCGATTCTGCTCGAGACGCGGTCGAGGAGCCCCTGAAGGATGTCGTAGTCGTCGGCCAGGCGCGGGGGACGGTTGTCGGCCTTGCGCGGCGTGGGGCGGGCGGTCTCGAGAAGATAGTCGGCGGCGTGAGCGATCGCCGCGGTCGTCCCCCGACGGCGAACGGCGTCCTCGTGGGCCGGCACCGCCGCCTTGAGCTCCGCGAGCTTCGCGTTGAAGGCGTCGGCCTCTGGGCCGGGAGGGGCCGTCCCGATGACCGGCAGTTCGGCAGGAATCTGGCTCGACGCGAAGATCCCGTAGAGCCCGTAATAATCGGCCGTGCTCACTGGCTCGTATTTGTGGTCGTGGCAGCGGCCGCAGGCCACCGTTAGGCCGAGGAGGCCGCGGGTGACCAGATCGATGCGGTCGTCGATGATGTCGTGGGGATTGCCGAGGAACGTGCGGCCCACGGTAAGGAAGCCGAGCGCGGCGAGATCGGCCTTCGGCGCCGGCGGCTCGACCGAATCGGCCGCGAGTTGCAGCGTCACGAACCGGTCGTAGGGCATGTCGGACGCCAGTGCCCCCACGACCCAGTCGCGGTAGGTCCAGGCGAACGGATAGCGGGGATCCTGGTTGCCGAACGCATAGCCCATCGTGTCGGCGTAGCGGGCCAGATCGAGCCAGTGGCGCGCCCAGTGTTCGCCATGCTCGGGCGCCGCGAGGAGCTCTTCGACGAGCGCCCCCCAAGCCTCCTCCGAGGGATTGGCGGCAAAGGCGTCGACGCGGTCAGCAGGCGGTGGAAGGCCGGTGAGGTCGAACCAGAGCCGACGGACAAGGGCCCGGGGATCAGCCTGTGGCGACGGCTCGAGGCCCGCGGCGACGATCTTCGCGGTGACAAAGCGATCGAGCGGGCCACCCCACTCGAGGCTGCGGGTGGGATCGAGCCCGGCAGGAGCCTCGGGGGCAGGGTGACGGCTGAACGGCTGGTAGGCCCAGTGGCGCTCGCGTGCCCAGACGAGCCGCGCCTCCATGTCAGCCGGGATCGCTTCTTGACCAGCGGCAGGGCCTTCGGTCCCAGGCCCGCTCCAGGGAACGCCGGCCGCGATCCAGGCTTCAAGGATCGCCACCTCCTCGGCCGGGAGCGGTTCGTCGGGGGGCATCGCCGGCTCGAGCTCGCGGCGGACCACCTTCAAGACCTTGCTCGCTGTCGGGTCGCCGGCGGTGAGGATCGTTCCCGAGTCGCCCCCCTTGAGCACCGCCGGGAGATTGTCGAGCCGCAGCCCCCCTTCGGCGACCCGGTCGCCATGACAGCCCTGGCAACGGGTGACCAGGAGCGGCCGAACCTTCTCCTCGAACAGCTTTTCCTGCTCAGGCGAGATCGCCGCCGCCGGTTGCGACCCGGCGAGGAGCACTGTGGGGAGAGCGATCAGCAGCGCGACCAACGGGGATACCGCCGGCCAGGGGTGGGGGGCACGGCGGATGGGGAGACTGATGTGGCGCATGGTGGGGGCGGGAGCCGCGAGGCCGACCCGATCCCCCCAATTCTAGGCCACCATCGGGAGACTTCGACATCCGGGTTGCCGCTTGCTGCGGAAGTGGTGAGCTGGCAACGGCTTAAGCGCTGCCCCGCAGGGCTTCAACGGCGGCCAACGACCATCGTCGCGAGAAAGCCGACCATCGAGCCCCGCCAATTCTTCACGGTGGGGTTACGGAGCTCGTTGAGCAGGGCTGGTTGGTCCTCCGTCGGGGTGGGGAGAAGCTCGAGGAGCAACGCCGCCATCGCCACCTCGCTCCCCCGCAGCGCCCCATCCTCCGCCTTGAGGGCAATCCCTAGGCCTGCCTCGGGGATCGCCGCACAGAGCACCCCTTCGGCCCCCGACTTGAGAAACACCCGCGGGCCGCAGTTCGCCGTCACGCGCGAGTCAAACCGCCCCGGGCCGGCGAGGAGCAGAGGATGGTCGGCCACCGCCCGGCGGAGCCGCTCGAACGCTGCTTGCCTGCCGGCGGAGAGGCTCGCACCTGTGCCGATCCGGGCAAAGCCCGTCGCCAGGCTCGCCAGGGGCACCGCATAGGTCGGGATCGAGCAGCCGTCAGTCCCACGGTTGGCCGCCGAAAGGCGAACGCCGCACACCTCGGCGAGCGTCGCCGTGACGCGCTTCTGCACCGGATGATCGGGGGCGACGTAGCCAGTCGTGTCGAGCCCGAGGTGGCGGGCCACGGCGAGGAAGCCGGCATGCTTGCCGGAGCAGTTGTTGTGGAGCTGGCAGGGCTCGTCGCCCAAGCGCGCCAAGGCGCGGGCGCTTGCCTCCTCGAGGGGCCAGTGGGCGCCGCACTCGAGGGCCTCTGGCTCGAGCCCCGCCTTGGCGAGCATGCTCCGGGCCGTCTCTACATGGAGCGGCGTGCCGGCGTGGGAACTACACGCGAGTGCGAGCTCGGCCGGCGTGAAGCCGAAACGATCAGCCGCGCCGCTCTCCAGAAGCGCGAGCGCCTGGATCGATTTCACCGCCGAGCGGGGGAACGTCCGCCGCTGCGGATCGCCGTGCCAGCCGACGAGGCTGCCGTCGTCGCGGGCGATCACGGCGTGAATCGCGTGGGTCGATTCGGTCTCCTTGCCGCGGACCACGCCCACTTCCAAGGGAGGTCGTTCCTGGATCGAGGCAGAGGCGATGGAATGGTGGGGCATGGGAGGACTCACGACAGGGACTCGACCAAGCATAAGGGCCCCGGACCGCGGTGGCACGCGTTGGGGGGAGGGGCAAGTCAGCATAGAATGCAGCCTGATCTTCCAGGTACGCCCAAACCGGCGGGGGCAGGATGGCGGTTCTTCGACCAGACACCACGAGGCGGCTCCTCTCCCGGCGGGAACTGATCCGCGCCGGGGGCCTGGGAGCGCTCGGCCTCGGGCTGCCGACCCTCAAGCTCGCTCGGGCCGCCGCATCGGGCCAACCCCGGGCAACTTCGTGCCTGATCATCTTCCTTTCCGGCGGGCCGCCGCAGCACGAGACGTTCGACCCCAAGCCGGCGGCGCCGATCGAGATTCGCGGGCCCTTCCTCCCGATCGCGACGAGCGTCCCGGGCCTCCAGTTCAGCGAGCTGCTCCCGCTTTCAGCCGCCCGCGCCCATCGGATGTGCGTCATCCGCTCGATGACGACCGGCATCCATTCCCATTCCACCAGCGGCGCATTCATGCTCACCGGCCACGAGCCGACGAGCGTGGCCGAGAGCGTGCCCCCCAGCGCCCAGGACTGGCCCAGCCTCGCCGGCGCCGTCGGCGCGCTCCGCGCGGCCGAGCGGTCGCCGCTCGATGCGGTCATCCTCCCCGAGCCGATCTTCAACAATCCGGCGATCCCCTGGCCCGGGCAGAACGGTGGCTTCATGGGGGCGGCGTGGCATCCGCACATCCTCCGCTGCGATCCGTCGCAGGAGCGGATCGAGATCGAGGGGCTGACGGCCGCGGCCGGGATGACGGAGCTGCGCCTGGACGACCGCCACGCGCTCCTCGGCCAGGTCGATCGGATGCTTGACCGCGGACTCCGCAGCCCGGCGATCGCGGAGATGAACCGTTTCCAGCAGGAAGCCTTCGACCTCCTCCACGCCGGCGCCACCCGCGAGGCCCTCGAGATCGAGCGCGAGCCGGCGGCTTCGCGCGATCGTTACGGCCGGGGCAAGTTCGGCCAGAGCGTGCTCCTCGGACGACGGCTGATCGAGGCTGGCGTGAGGCTCGTCCAGGTCAACTGGCCGCGCGAGCCGGGGGACACGGCCGCCGGAAATCCGCTCTGGGACACCCATCAAGACAACGCCGGCCGGCTCAAGAACGTCCTCTGCCCGCAGTTCGACACCGCCTACAGCGCGCTCCTCGACGATCTCGAGGCCCGTGGCCTCCTCGACGAGACGCTCGTCGTGGTGATGGGGGAGTTCGGCCGCACGCCGACGATCAATTCCGCCGGTGGCCGCGACCATTGGGGGAGCGTCTTCTCGGTGGCCCTGGCCGGCGCCGGCGTGCCGGGCGGTGGCGTGATCGGCGCCAGTGACGCGCGCGGCGGAATGCCGGCCGACCGCCCCGTCCGCCCCCCCGATCTTGCCGCCACGATCTTCCAGCTCCTCGGCATCTCCCCCGATCACGAGTTCCGCGATCCGTTCGATCGCCCGCTGCAGGTGGTCTCCGGGGGGCAGGCGTTGCGGGAGATCGTCGGCGCATGACGGATCGGCTCACCGACCGCGGAGGGATCCTCGACTCCGCGGCAGCCCGCGCGGCGGGGCTCGTGCTCCTCGTGCTCGTCGCCTATCTGCCCGCGTTCGGCGGTGGCTGGTTGTGGGATGACGACATCCTCATCACCGCCAATCCGCTCGTCACCGAGGCGAGGGGATTGTGGGGGATCTGGTTCCACAACACCTCCCCCGACTATTTCCCTATCACGCTCACTGCCTGCTGGATTGAATACCGGCTGTGGGGTGACTGGGCCCCCGGCTACCACGCGGTGAACATCGCCTGGCACGCCGCCAACACGGTGCTCGTGTGGCGGATCCTCGTCCGGCTCGGTGTGCCCGGGGCGTGGCTGGCGGCAGCGGTCTGGGGCGTTCATCCGGTGACGGTGACGTCGGTGGCGTGGGCGGCGGAGCGGAAGAACACGCTGTCGATGTTCTTCGGGTGCCTGTCGGTGCTCGGCTGGATGTCGTACGAGGACAGCGGCGAACGGCGCTTCTACGGATGGGCGCTCCTGTCGTTCGTGGTGGCGCTCCTGGCGAAGACGTCGCTGGTGACGCTGCCGCTGATCCTGCCGGTGCTGTCGTGGTGGCGGCGGGGCCGGATGACGCGCGTCGATCTCGTTCGCATCATTCCCTTCCTGCTGGCGTCGTTGGTCCTCGGGCTGATCACCCTCTGGTACCAGATGGGCCATGGCAGCGGGCCGTCGTCAGGGCCGCTCGCCGCGGTCCTGGCCTCGCTCCCACGAGGAGGTGTGCTCGCCGGCCGGGCGGTTGGCTTCTACCTCTGGAAGGATTTCTGGCCGACGAAGCTCGCGATGGTGTACGGCGTGTGGCCACTCGAGACATCGCGTCCTGCCGCCTATCTGCCGACGCTCGTCGTCGCGGCCGTGGTCGCGGGGCTGTGGTGGCAGCGGAAAGAGCCTTGGGCCCGGGCCGGGCTGTTCGCCGCGACGGTCTTTCTCCTCGCGCTCCTGCCGATCCTCGGATTCCTTCCCGCGACATACATGAAAGCGCACGGCTCCGTGGCAGACCACTGGCAGTATGTGGCCCTCGTGGCGCCGGTGGCACTGGTCGTGGCCGTGGGGCTGAAGGGGAGGGAAAGGTGGCTGCCGGGCGGGGCTGGGCGGATGGCGGCGGCGGCGGCTCTGATTCTCCTTGGCATCCTCACGTTCCGCCATGCGGCTATCCACCGCACCTCGAAGGCCTTGTGGACGCAGAATCTCGCCGTCGCGGACGTCTGGGATGCCCACGTCGGCTTGGGCCGGGCCTTGGCCGGAGAGGGGAACAATGCCGCGGCAATCGTGGAGGTGAAGCGGGCGATCGAGCTCTATCCCGCCGCCACCCCGGCCTGGATCGGTCTGGGTGCGATCTACACCGGCGAGAAGCGCTACGACGAGTCGGTCCACGCCTACCAGATCGCCATCGACCAGGGGGGGGGGGATGATCTGTTCCAGGCCGCCGGGCTGGCCGCAGCCCTCGGCGGCGACCTGACGCGGGCGGAGGCGTTCTTCGCCCGCGGCGCAGCCAAACGCCCCGGCGACGTGAGCGTCCGGGGTGATTGGGGCTTAACGCTTGAAAAACTCGGCCGGCACCGGGAAGCGGCCGCACGCTACCGGGAGGCATTGGCCATCGATCCCAACAATCCCGACGCGCTCAATTCCCTGGCCTACCTCCTCGCCTCCCGTCCCGGGCTTATCGGTGACGGCGATGCGAAGGCCGACGCGGCCGAGGCGGTTTCCCTCGCGCGGCGGGCCTGCACGGCGGCCTACAACGGCGATCCCGCTTTCCTCGACACGCTGGCGACGGCGCTGGCGGCCGGGGGCGACTATGCGGCGGCCGTCGAGGTGGCCGACCGTGCCGTGATGCTGGCGGAGGAGGGGGGGGACGCGGCGCTTACCGCCGAGCTCCGTGGGCATCGCGAGCTGTTCCGATCGGGGCGGCCGTTTCTCCCGGAGTGATCGGCCGCTGCGGGATCAGTTCGCGGCCGACTCGGCGAACACCAGATCGACGCCGACGACCCCGGGGCAGGCCTGGAGCGACCGGACCAACGCGTGTCCATCGCCATCGGGCTTGATCCGCCCGGAGTAGACGAGCTCGACAAACGCCCCCTTCTTCACCGTCTCGATCCGCCGCGGCTGGGGGCGGACGAGGTGGGTGGCCAGTGCCTGCTGAATCGGCCCGGCGGGGCAGTCCGGCGTCGTTCGCAGGGCCACCCGGCAGGATGGGGTAGAAACGGGCGAGGCCTCGAGCGATTCCTTGGAGAACGCCCAGGCGATGACGGCCGCGATCGGCAGTCCGATCAGCGGCACGAGGATGAATCCGGCGCCGACGGCGAGGCCGACGGCCACGGCGAGGATCACGAATGCCGTGTCGCGCGGGTCGTCGACGACGCTTCGGAAACGGACGATCGCCAGGGCCCCGACGAGGCTGAAGGCCCGCGCCGTGCTGTCGCCGATGGCCAGGGTGATCATGGCGATCACCACCGCCAGAAGGAGGAGCGTCTGTGAGAGATCGGTGGCCGGCGCGGCGTGGCGGCGCCTCGTCGTCGCGTAGATCATCGAGACGAGGCTCCCGAGGACGAGCGCGGCGAGGAGGCGCGTGACGATGCTCACCCAGCTGAGCTCCGCGTCACTCGGGAAGGCATCGGTGAACCAGGATGGCATCGTGGGGACCTGAGGTGGCGTCGGGGGAGGTTAGCGGGCGGGAACAGGCTGGTCGTCTCGGAGGAGATACGCTCTGCGGCGCTCGATGAAGTCTCTCAGGCTCACGGCCCGTTCCCCCTCCGCGGCGGTGGTGGTGGAGGAGGTGGCGGCCTCGAACGCCTCGGTCGACGAGAGCTTGCGGGTGTCGTCACGCACCGCTTCGTGGATCAGCTCCCGGCACTGCTCGATCACCGGGCCGATCGACTCCCAGGCGAGTTGCTTCCGGGCTATTTCGCGGACGTGATCGAGGTATTGCTCGCGAAGCTGCGGGACGCCGAGCAATCCGCTGCGGAGCGGCTTGCCACCGTCGTCGAGGGCGATGAGGGGATCGAGATCGGGGCCACCGTGTCCCGGTCCCCCGCGGCCGCCGCCAGGCGGCCATCCCGGCCCGCCCGGTGGACCGCCGGGCCCTCCGGCAACGAAGCACTCGTTCATGTCGTGCGGGATGACATGGAACACCCCGTCGGTATCCTCGAAGAGGGTGTAGTCACTGGCCCGCGTCCAGTAGCCGTCGCTGTTGACCAGCGCGTTGTCGATCGCCAGGAACCAGAGCGCTTCGTCGACGTCGAGAACCGGCCGGATCTTCTCCTCGAGCTTTCCCAGCGGCGTCTCCTCGAAGATCCGGCACACTGCGATGAGATCCCGCCAGGCGGCGTCGTTCTCCTTCGTCTTCAGTTCGAAAATGCCCCGGTATGGCTCCGCGTCCGCGCCGAAGTATTCCAGGCCTCCGCGCCCGCCGGGCCGTCCCTTCACCTTCCAGCGGTTCCCCTTTGCGCTGCCGTAGCTCTCCGCGAGGAAGTCCTTGTTGGCTTGCTGGACATTGACGTACACCCCCCAGCATTCGCCGTTGATCACGACGCGGACGAAGTTCGCCTTCGGGGCGGGAAGATGATGGCGGGCGATGTGCGAATAAAGCACGCTGCTCATCATGCTCGGATCGCCGTTGGCATTGAGGAGGTTGAGCGTGCGGTAGCCGTGAAGCCTTTCTTCCTTGTCGCCGTGGTCGATCGAGAGGTTGAGCGATCGCTTGTGCCCTTCTCCCACCATGAAGTACGAGGAGGCACCGCGGAAGTGGACGCCGACGCCGTCGATTGTGTCGCCATCGACGGTGAGCTTCGCCGGCACATCGACATCCGTGGGACGGAAGTCGGCCAGTTCCTTCTCCCAGTCGTCGCTGTCGAACTCGAGAAACAGCGTCCGCAGCACGGAGAGATCGTAGAGATCGGCGTCGGGGTATGCCGGTACGTCGGCCGGGGTCATCCGTGGGCCCGGTGCTGCCGGAGGACGTCCACCGCCGAAGCCGCCCGGTCCACGCCCAGGCCCGCCCGGTCCGCGATCCCAGGCCGGTCGTTCCTGCTGGGCCGCTTTCCGCGCCAGCGCCCGTTCCTGCCGATCGAGCCGGCCGTCGCCGTCGGCGTCGAACCGGTTCGCAAGTTCCAATTCCGCGCCCCCCATCGGCCCTCCTGGCGGCTGAGCGATCGCCGCGGGAGACGGCCAAAACAGGACGATCACCGCGATCGTGGGAAGGGCGAGGCTGCGTGGCATGGCGAGGAAACCAAAGAAGGGGGGAGCCGGGGTTGAACGGCCGGTGGTCGCCCGGGTTGCGGTGGCTGGGGCGCCGGCTTGCCTCCCGCGACGGGGAGGACCATCATGGCGCCGCCGGGCCGATTCGCGAAACCCTGGCGGAATCCCCGGCGTGACCGGGTCGGGAGCAACGGATGACAGCACGGTGGTTTTTGGCGGCCGTTCCTCTGGCTCTCGGCCTGGCCTGGATCGAGGCCCCGCCGATCGCCATCTCCGTCGCGGCCCTGGCGGCGATCGTGCCGCTGGTGGGGCTGATTGGTGATGCCACCGAGCACCTCGCCGCCAGGCAGGGGCCGGTGGCCGGGGGGCTCGTCAATTCAACCCTCAACAATCTGCCGGAACTGATCATCGGGGTGGTAGCGCTTTCCAACGGTCTCAGCGGCGTCGTCAAGGCCTCGCTCACCGGCGCCATCCTCGCCAATCTCCTCGTCAGCCTCGGCGTGGCCCTCCTTGCCGGGGGCCTGAGGCACGGCGAGCAGCGGATCGACCGGCGGCGGCTCAATGTCAGCGCCTCGATGCTGATGATCTGCGCCTTCTGCTTCATCGTCCCTGCCGCGTTCACGCTCGGCGCTCCGGAAGGAACGCGGGGATTGTCGCTCGAGATGTCGGTCGTGCTCCTCGGCATGTATGTCGTCAATCTCGCCGTCACGATCTTCGCTCCAAGGAACGACACGGGGCTCCTCGCGGCGGAACAGCGCCACGACGACGCGCCCCAGCACTCCTCCTGGCGGAGCCTCGCCGTGCTCGGTGTGGCGGCAACGCTCCTGGCGATGGTCAGCGATGCCCTCTCGGAGGCGCTCGTGCCAACGGCCCGGAGCCTCGGCCTCTCCGACACCTTCAGCGGGATCGTGTTCCTTGGAGGGGTCGGCAGCCTCGGGGAAATCCTCGCCAGCTTCCGCTTCGCCCGGCAGGGGAAGCCGTCACTCGTCCTCTCCGCGACGGTCGGTTCGACGATCCAGATCGTCCTCCTCGTCGCCCCGCTTCTGGTCTTTGCCGGCATTCTTCTCGGCCAGCCGATGGACCTCGCCTTCACTTCCTTCGAAGTGGTGGCGATCGTGCTTGCCACCGTGATCACCCGCGAATTGATCCAGGACGGCCGCGCCAACTGGTTCGAGGGGTGCCTCCTCCTCGGGGTCTATGTGATCCTGGCGATCGGATTCTTCCACCTTCCCGATTGACGACCTTCCCGCCGCCCGTGGCGACCCCCGAACTCGCACCGCCACCGCGACGATCACTTGGCGGCGGGGCGGGGCGTCTTGCGCACCATCTCGAGGAGATTGTCGATGAGGATCGTCCCGGTGCGCTCGCCGAGCGACACGCGCGAGACGTACTGGTAGCGCGGGAAGGCGAGGAAATCGACCTCGGTGAGGATGTAGCCGAAGGCGTCGTTGGTGAGCCCGAAGAGGAAGGTGTGGTCGCCGGTCTTCCGCTTGAGGAAAGCGCCGATGTTGGGGAGGGCTTCCCCGGGAATCGTGAGGATCCGTGCCTTGCCCACGTCGATCATCGCGAGTCGGGCCGTGATCGTGCGCGTCGCCTTGTCGTGGGCGTAGTTCAGCGGCGAGAGGGTGACGACGGCCCACAGGTCGTCCGACTCCACCGGGAAGGACACGTCGCGGGACGTTGCCGCCACGGCCGGGGCCGCGTCGGTTTCCGCTCCAGCCACGATCCGCAGCGCCTCATCCGCCATCGTGTGGCCGATTCGCTCGCACTCCTCCCAGGTGCCGATGTCCTTCCAGGTTCCGCGGACCGGATCGGTAGGAGTGTCGAGGTCGCGGTTGTCGGCGGTGATCATCCCCCCCTGGGCGCCGTTGATGAACACCGCCAATCCTCCCCCCCGCTCCTCGATCCGCGTGCACAGCGGCCCGATGCAGTCGGGGGAGAGGATGCCCCGCTTGTTGCCGAGCACCTCGGGATGGATCGCGTAGTTGACGAGCGTGGCAATCGGCTTGCCGTCGAGCGCGGTTGCCTGGATGACCCCCATCCGCCGGTCGTAGAGATCGGGAGCGTAGTAGTTGAAGGCGATCTTCCCCTGGGCTTCCGCCGTAGCGACGCGGAGCGACGCCGGCCGGAGGGCATCGAGGGCTTCGTTGACCGCCTCGGCCGTCGTTCGGACGACATCATCCATCCATTCGAGGTTGCCGGTGTGTCCCCCCGTTCCATCGGGGAAGGCATAGCAATCGGGGGCGCTGTGGGTGTGGGTGGCGGCGATGAGAATCTGCTGTGGCGGCAGGCGTGGCACGAGGGCCCGCACCCGGTCACCGAGCACGGCCGGGAAGCCGAGGGCGTCGATGCCGACGATCGCCACCGTCGTGTCGGCGTCGGCCACGACGAGGACCCGCGCGGTGAGGTCGCCGCGCTTCTCGGTGACAGGCTGGGCCGGCCCCATCCCTCCCGACACCGGCAGGAGCGGCTCAGGGGTGATCACCCGCAGCGCGGCGCCGGCCCGGAAATCGGCGGCGAAGGCCGTTTCGCCGCTGATGCCGAGTGCGATCAAACACCAGATGGGCCAAAGACGCGCCAACAGGCGATCACGCATCGGATCCTCTTTGGGGCTGTCAGAAAGTCACTTCGCCGCCGCCGGCAGGTCCCCTTCGTAGGGGAGCGTCTTCGGGTCGAAGCCGGCGTGTGGGAGCGTGTCGGGGGTGATGCGGACGGCGGTCGACTGCCTGAAGGGGAACGCGCCGCCGGTGGCATACTCCAATTCGATGAAGGCCGCCGTCCAGCCCTTGGCCTCGGCCTTCGGTCTCCCGATCCAGCTCCCGTCCTTCTCCGCCTTGAGGACCGTCGGCTTGTAGGCCTTGCCGAGCGTTGCCAGACGGAAGTCGCGGGCGTCGGGGTTGTGGGCCTGCCAGAGGACGACGTTCGTCGGCTTCTCGTCGCTGGTGACGCGGATCGAGCCGTCATCCTCGAACGTCCAGGTGGCGTTGGGACGCGACCGGCCGTCGATGATCATCTGGTAAAAAGCGATGAGGCTCATGACCGAACTGGGGTTCTTTTCGACGCCATGATCGGTGTTGGGGACGTAGTAGAGGTGCTTTTCTCCGGCAAGGTCGTCGTAGTAGAAGCGCGACGAGTCGGGGACGAAAAACTGATCGCCGCTGCCGTTGACGATGAATTTCGGGAGCGTGAGCCTGTCGAGGTAAGAGTGGGGATCCTCAATGGAATGGAGATCCTGCATCCGTTCGTGTTCGGGGTTCTGGACGATGCCGTGGTGGACGTAGTCGCCAAGCGCCCTCGACCAGAATCCGTAGGTCGCGCCGTGGTGCATCAACTGCTCGTCGAGATTGAGGACGTCGATCACGATCGGCATGATCGCCTCGACGCGATCGTCGGTGGCGCCGGTCATCCAGGTCGTCCAGCCGCGCTTCGATCCGCCGGCGACGACGAATTTCTCCACCGGAATGCCCTGCTGCTTGGACCATTCCTGAACGCAGTCCATCGCCTTGACGACACTCTTCACCATCGGCAGCCGGGGGAGCCAGGTGGCGTCGCCGGTGTCGAGGAACTTGTCCCAGCAATAGGCGATGAGGTCGTCCTCCTTGCGGGGGGTGCCGTCACCGTGGAACACGATCGGCTGATTGGGGATCTGCTTCAACTCGACGACGATGCTGCCGGTGGCCGCCGCGATCGTCGAGACGACAGCGCCGGGGCCGTCCGGCACCGTGTCGCCGTCATTGCCCCCGCCGGAGATCAACAGAAAGCACTTGTCGGTTTTGAGCTCCTCCGGTCGGGCGATGATCAGCCAGTGCTCCCACGTCTGTCGGCTGACTTCGTCGGGAGCCCGCCACGACTGGCTCGTGAGCTTGATGACGGTCGTCCCCGCCTTGCCGTCTCCCTTCACCACCTCCCAGCTGAAGGCTCCGTCGTCGTCGTCGAGGTAGTCGTCGATCGGCAATTCGACCGTCGCACCCGCCGGGGGAGCGGCGATCAGGCGGGGGGGCCGAAGAGGAGCGCTGACGACCATGCTGCGATCGTGGCGGCGACGTGGAGCCCGGAGCGGGAAAGCATGATGTGGATCCGGAAGGGTGGGAGGGGATGCCTGCGGTGGGTCACTTTGTCGACAGTTCGATCGGCGCAAGTTGCTTCGTGGCGGGGGTGATCTCGACGGTGGTCGCAGCCTTGTCGGGGGTCACGAACTTTCCTCCA